>JAYTSC010000248.1:0-5593 GCA_043745885.1 Bacteroidota bacterium
GACACTTCCATCAAAACTTTTTTACAATTATATACCCCTTCTCTTTTCCAAAAAAAATTGAGTACTCCTGAAAACGGATCCTCAAATGGCTCGAATGAACAAAAAGAATATAAATTTGAAATTCATTCTTTTATGTTTACAAAGCACCCTTTTGTTAGTGCAACCTTTACCAGTGGAAAATTAGAATTGATGTGTCAACGTTACAATGAACCCAAGGGAGTGCAGGTTTATGATGTAAAACTTTGGTTTGAATTTGATACACAACCGGAAGCTGAAATGGCTTTTTCTAAATTGATTGAAACATTTATCCCCATCAGCACTGTTAAAAGATTCAGTTCCTCCAATGGATCTCAAAAAGCGGAATTTATTGACACAAGGATTACAAAAGGATTTAATAAGGTTCAATTTCGGCTTACTGCGGATAATTTAGACAGGCATCGATTTAAAATTCTTTTCGAAACAATAAATGATCTGTAATTTTTTTTACCACAAATTTTACAAAGCATCAAACAATAATACATTGCTAATCTGTGAATATCTGGCAATTATTAATCCTTTATTCTTTCCTCCGCCCATTTTATAACAATTGCCAGTTGTTCCTCTCTGGTCATATTTGAATTGTCAAGCTCTAGGGCATCGGATGCTTTATAAAGAGGACTGAATGCACGGTTACTATCTACATAATCACGCATTTCCAAATTGCTTTTCACTTCTTCAATATTAATGTTCGGATTTTTTTGAAAGAGCTCTTTAAATCTCCTTTCTACCCGTATAGTCGGATCGGCTGTAACAAATATTTTTAGTTCTGCCTTAGGAAAAACAGTTGTTCCGATATCCCGACCATCCATTACCAGACCTTTCATCTCCCCCATTTTTTGTTGTTGTGACACACCAAACTCTCTAACGTCTTTCAAAGCAGCTACTTCACTTACATGCTCACTTACCAACATGTCTCGAATTAGTGCTTCTACATTTTCATCATTCAAAAACATATCACTTTGGCCCGTTCTTTCATTGTATTGAAAGTCTAATGTGATTTTGCTTAATGCTTTTTTAATTTCCAATACATTGCTCCAATCAACATGCTGACGAAGAAAATAGAGGGTAATGGCACGATACATGGCGCCACTATCAATAAATACATAATTCAATTCATTGGCTAATTGTCTGGCCAAAGTGCTTTTTCCACAGGATGAATAACCGTCAAGGGTGATGATAATTTTTTTCATAAGAAAACTGCCTCAAGCATTTATAACTAAGCTCGCTTACAATCTAAGTGTAAAATTGCCATAAATAACAACTACTAACAAACGAAATTCATTACTTTTTAAAAAGGTTCGGAAAATCAGTAATTACTCCGTTGACACCCATTTTCTTAAGTTCATTTATTTTTTCTATGGTATTAACTGTCCAGGGAACCAAACCAATTCCTGCATCACGGCATTGTTTTATCAATAAAGGAGTAACTAATGAATAATCAGGGCTATAAATGGAGGGAATAAATCCAAGTCCTTTAAGCTGCAAGGCAAAAGGTTTTTTATCATAATCCTCAATGAGCAATGCTGTTTTATATTCGGGGAACTGTTTATGTAAGTATTGGAGCGTTCGTATGTCAAAAGATTGGATGATAACCCTAGATTCAATTTTCTTTTCTTTAATCACTGTCACGAGTAAGTTTACAAATTCTACAGGTTCGGGATGGTACAAATTATCGGTAGTTGGATTCGTTTTTGTTTCGATATTAAAATAAGGTAAGGGTAATTTTTTATCACTGCAATACGCTACAACTGTGTCAATCATATCACTTAATAATGGTTTTATAGCCTTTATTTTTTGCTGATTGGGGAAACGGGGATGTGGCCGGAGTCCTACATCAAATTTTTTAACCTCCTCATAATTCATTTGAAAAATGTTAAGCTCTTTCTCTTCTTTTTCATTTACTAAGGTACCATCGGGTTTAGTAGAAATTTCATGATTAAAAAAAGGTTCATGACTAAGAATTACCTTTCTGTCTTTAGTAATAATCACATCAGTTTCGAGTGTAGTAACCCCTAGTTCAATAGCTTTCAACATAGCCGGAATTGTATTTTCAGGCAGTAAGCCTCTACAACCACGGTGACCTTCTTTATCAAAATTTTTCACTTCCAATTGTTGGGATTGTTTAATACCGGAACAGGCAGACACGATAAAAAAATATACAAATATCCTTGTTATTTTCATTTTGAAAAAAGTTCATTCTTTCGTTTAATCATTTCTCCTGCGATGGATTTTGCATCAGCATCCAGTTCCGATAATTTATCAATGATGGTAAGGTAACTTTTCTCATCCTTATTCTGACTCAACTTAAAAACATGTTCAAATGAGGTAACTTTTATTTCAATTGCTACTATGGCTTTGATCATTCTACTGATATATTCTTCGGGAATATTTTTGTATGAAGCTAATGAAGATGAATCGTTTTCAAAATGGCTGGTAAGGTCATTTAGTAAAATCATTAATTGCGCATCATCTAGAAATGAAAGTTCTCCTTTTGCCTGAACTGTCATATAATTCCAGGTGGACCCTTGTTGTTTGTTTTCGTACCAACTGGCACTTACATATTTGTGAGGACCAGTGAAAAGGGCTAGTACATGCTTATTTTCTGCAAAAGCCTTGTGGTGATCGTTGCCTTTCATAATATGACCCCGGAGATACAATTGTCCTTCTTTCTCTACAAATAAAAATGGAATCTGAGTAGCCACAGGTTTCTGTTCAGAATCAACTCCCATTAGCGTCGCAAAGGGATGTTGTTTCATAAACTCCAACACCAAACCCGCATCCTTTTCTTTAAAATAGGGCAAATTATACATACTTCGAAGTTACTAAAAGAATTACTCCATTCATTTCAGAATGTTGAATAGGACGATAATGGAAAATCTACAATTGTGGTATAGCGTTATCTTACCATTTCAATTGGTTTAGTAGAAACCAAATCTGCATTTCTTATTGCTATATTTCTTACTGCCATTGATACAAAATCTCTGAAAGCTGCTTTTGTTAAGTTATCATCACCTACCATGGCAGGAACCCCATTGTCGCCACCTTCCCGTATGGATTGAACCAAAGGTATCTGACCCAAAAAAGGAAGGTCATATTCATCGGCCAAACGTTTTCCTCCTTCTTTTCCAAATAAGTAGTATTTATTTTCAGGTAATTCTGCAGGAGTGAAATAAGCCATATTTTCTACTAACCCAATAATAGGAACATTAATCTGTGCTTGTCCAAACATAGCAATGGCTTTTTTGGCATCAGCTAATGCCACATTTTGTGGGGTAGTTACAATCACAACTCCGGTAACAGGTACCGTCTGCATTAAAGTAAGGTGAATATCGCCGGTGCCGGGTGGCATATCAATAATCAGATAATCCAACTCTCCCCATTCAACATCTGTAATAAACTGGCGGATGGCACTACTGGCCATGGGCCCACGCCAAACAACTGCATTTTTTTCGTCCACCAGAAGACCAATACTTATTAAACTAATGCCAAATTTATTAAGGGGAACGATCATACCTTTTCCGTTCACATCTTTCATCATTGGCCTTTCGCCACGAACACCAAACATCATGGGTACACTAGGACCATAGATATCTGCATCCATCAATCCAACAGATGCCCCACCTTCAGCCAATGCAAGGGCCAGATTGGCAGAAATGGTACTTTTTCCTACTCCCCCCTTACCGCTTACAACGGCAATAATATTTTTCACCCCTCCCAATACCTGCTGGTTATCTTTTCTGGTGGAAGTAGTATTGGCAGTAAAATTAACCTGTACTTTGGCTTCTTTATTTACTAGGATTTTAATGGCATTTTCACTGGCAGTCCGCATCATATCCTTCATTGGGCATGCGGGTGTAGTTAAAACAATTGTAAAGCTTACTTCGTTTCCACTGATGGCAATATCCTTTACCATGTTAAGCGTAACCAGATCTTTACCCAAATCAGGTTCCTGAACATTACTAAGCGCCTTGAGAATATCTGCTTCTGTCATCATGAAAGTTTTTGTTAAAAAAGGAGTTATGATTGCAAAGTTAGCCGTTGGCAGCTTTACTTTGTTGCCAATTGAAGACTTTTGGGGAGTGGAAAATGATATGTATTGGCTTTTATTTAAAAACGCTTTGTATTTTTGACCAGAATGAGGAAAACCTTACTATTCATTTTATTGACAGTTTGCCTTTTTGGCCTACAAAGTTCCCAAGCTCAGGAAGTAAATCCTTATCGCGATTCTGTTATACAGCTATATGGAGTAATCATGACTGCCGACAGCCTTCAGGGAATACCCTCCTGCAGTGTAATTGTTGAAGGAAAGGGAAGAGGAACCATTAGTAGTTATGATGGTGTGTTTTCGATTGCTGTATTAAAAGGAGATAGGATCACTTTTTCTAGTGTTGGATTTAAAAACCGTACCATACAAATTCCCAAAAATCTTACGGAAAGTCAATATAGTGTGATTCAATTATTGGTAAGTGACACCGTTTACCTTCCTGCAACGATCTTGAAACCCAGACCTACCAGAGAGCAGTTTGAGCGTGATTTTGTAAATAATAAGGTTTCAGACGATTTATATGAAACTGCACGTAAAAACACAGATGAGGCCACCAGAAGAATTTTGATTGCCAGCTTGCCGGCAGATGGAAAAGAAGCAGTTAACTTTCAGCTTCGCCAACAAGCAAATAAAGCGTATTATAGTGGCCAGGTCCCTCCCATGAATATTCTGAATCCAGCAGCTTGGGCGGATTTTATTCAGGCATGGAAAAGAGGTGACTTTAAAAGCAAAAGCAAAAAATAGCTATCCTAACCTGTATTCTATTCTGGGTTTTGAAATATTCTAAGCTCAGAAGAAAAATAAGTAACGCTGCCATTTAAAATGTAATAGGAGTTTACAATACCCTCCCGTTACATTTGTACAATAGATTATCTTTAATAACATAACTAATTATGGCCATAAAAAATATCACAGTTATTGGTGCGGGTACCATGGGAAACGGTATTGCCCATGTATTTGCACAAAATGGTTTCAAAGTAATGATTGTTGATGTTAATACGGGGCAATTAGAAAAAGCTTTACAAACAATAGAAATAAATTTGGGCAGACAAGTAGTAAAAGGAATGGTAACCCCAGATCAAAAATTACAGATTTTATCATTGCTAACTACTCAATCAGATTTGGTAGCAGGTACCAAGGATGCGGATTTGATAATTGAAGCTGCCACCGAAAACCTTGATCTGAAATTGAAAATATTTAAACAGCTAGATGAATCAGCTAAAGAAGGAGCTATTTTGGCATCAAATACTTCTTCCATTTCCATTACAAAAATAGCTGCAGTAACCAATAGACCGGGAATGGTCATTGGAATGCATTTTATGAACCCAGTTCCGGTAATGAAATTAGTTGAGATCATAAATAGTAATGCTACCCAAAAAGAAGTTACAGAAACGATTGTGACATTATGTAGGCAATTGGGTAAAATACCTTGTGTAGTAAATGATTATCCCGGTTTTATTGCCAATAGAATTTTAATGCCTATGATTAATGAAGCTATCTTTAGTTTGT
>JAYTSC010000249.1:0-6305 GCA_043745885.1 Bacteroidota bacterium
CATGAAAAAAACAGCTAGGATAATACTTAGTCTTAAAACAAATCTGGACATAATTTTTTTTCGCATGGCTTATCTATTACGAATATCAGATAAATTTTAGACTAATAACGCTGCCTGATTGGTCAAACTACCCTTTTTTAATAACTGAATTACATTATTTAACGTAATCATTGCAATTTGCCCCAAAGCTTCATCGGTGAAAAAGGCCTGATGAGCGGTGACGAGCACATTCGGGAAACTCATTAACCGCTGTATATCATCATCCTGAATCACTGTATTTGAAAGATCACGGAAAAATAGGTGCTCTTCCTGCTCATAAACATCAATCCCCAAATAGCCAATTTGACCGGATTTAAGCCCCTCAATAGCAGCTTTGGTATCAATTAATCCCCCACGACTTGTATTGATCAACATCACCCCCTTTTTCATTAAGGAAATCGTGGTATCATCGATTATGTGCTTGGTCTGTTCGTTCATGGGACAATGAAGTGAAACAATATCCGCTTGTAACACTTCTACTAAAGGACGGTATTCTACGCCAATGGCTTCTAGCTCTTTATTGGCAATTAAGTCAAAAGCCAATACTTTACAACCGATACCCAGCATGATTTTACAAAAAACCTTCCCAATATTTCCGGTACCAATTACCCCAACGGTTTTCCCATTCAGATTAAAACCTAGTAATCCGTTTAATGAAAAATTTTGTTCCCTTACACGATTGTATGCTTTATGGGTTTTACGATTAAGGGTTAATACCAACGCCAGTGCATGTTCTGCAACAGCCTCAGGAGAGTATGCTGGTACACGACAAACGCTTAATCCATTTAATTTAGCGGCCTCCAGATCAACGTTATTAAAACCTGCGCATCTGAGGGCAATTATTTTTATTCCTTTTAATGCGAGCTGCTTACAAACCGCTGCATTCAAACTGTCATTTACAAATACACAAACTGCATCTGCCTGATCTATTAAGACTACTGTTTTCTCTGTAAGTTGCGATTCATGAAACACCAATTCAAGACCAAGTGAACAATTTTGTTGGATGAAAAAATCTTTATCATAAATCTGTGCTGAAAAAAAAATGATTTTCATCATACAAAGATATGGGAACCATTTATTTTTTGAAGTTATGGATTATAAAAAATAGGTTTTGCAAAAGCCGGTTATTGCCAACTTCTAGAGTTGTCATCTAATTGTCATAATTGTTACATTTATGAATCCGTGACAATTTCATGGCAATTGAAAGGCTTAGTTAACAAACCTTTGCAGAATCAATATTTTGAATGAATTATTTCTTCACATCTTACATTATCTTTTTACTCTTATCCTTGCAAACTAACGCACAGGTAAAGCCTTTGAAAGACACATTAAATGGAACAGGGGAAGAAATTGTGGTAACGGCTAATAGGTCAGAAAGAAAATTGAGTAATGTAGCAGTGCCTACCCGGCTTATTTCCCGTAAACGAATACAACAAACAGGTTCTCTAAAAGTACAGGATGTTTTACAAGAACAAACTGGTTTGGTAATCGTTAACAGTACCTTGGGTACTTCTTTAAATGGGTATCCCAATCCCTTCGGACAAGGCGTACAAATGTTAGGGTTAGATCCCTCTTATACAGCTATTTTATTAGATGGGGAACCACTGGTAGGAAGAAATGCCGGCATTTTAAAATTAGGTAGAATTGCAACAGGAAATATCAGACAAATTGAAATTGTAAAAGGTCCTTCCTCCAGTTTATATGGAAGCGAAGCCATGGCGGGCGTAATTAATATTATAACTGAAACACCTCAAAAAGAATCAATTGATGTGCAATTACACCATGCATCTAATCAAACATGGGGTACTACGCTATCTTATAGTAATCGATTTCATAAAACAGGAGTCCAGTTTTTTGTAAATAGATATTCTACCGGTGGATATGACCTTGATCCATCTATATATGGGAAAACAGTAGATCCTAGTCGTGATTGGAGTGGGCAATTAAAAATTACACAGGAAGTTTCTAAAAATATGCAACTTTTATTTTCATTTAGAAATTATGATTCTAAGCAGGATAATAATTACCAGATTTCTTGGCAAAATTCTCCCGCTATTGTTAAGGGATATACTACTGAACAGGATCGATCAGCTTTTGCGCAACTAAGATGGATGTTGAAACCCGGAACCCGCTTGTATTTCCGAACTTTTTATGATCGGTATATTAATAACTCATTTGTAAATCTGGAAAAGACTTCCCTTCAGTTTGATGAAACAAGTTTTGATCAAACATTAGTAAAGCCCGAGATTCAATTTGAAAAAACAAAAGCCGGGTATAGTCAATTGGTGGCGGGTATGGGAGCAGCCATAGAAACGATTGATGCATCTCGTTATGCAGGCTTTCAGAAATTGTTCACCCTTTATGCTTTTACGCAAAAGGAATGGTATCTATTCCATCAGCAATTAACACTTATAGCCGGTATAAGATTGGATAAACGTACCGATTTTGATCTTAACGCCAGCCCAAGACTGGCATTGGCCTATCAACCCAATACCCACTGGAAATTTACCGCATCAGCAGGATGGGGTTTTAAGGCACCTGACTTCAGACATATGTTGTTAAACTTTTACAATGCGCAAATCGGATACTCGTTATTGGGCACCAATACACTATCAAATGAATTGCAAAAATTACAACAACTGGGATTGTTACAACCAGGAGTTGATATAAGCACATTTATCACAGGAGCTAAACTAAAACCTGAAACTTCTTTTGGTATTCATCTTGGTGCAAAATATTCCCAAGAAAATTGGATAGTGGAAGCAGGCTTGTTTAGGAATGACATCTCAAATCTGATTGATGTTTACGCATTGCCTTTTACCCGAAGCAATGGGTTAGCCATTTACAGTTATCATAATGTTTCAAATGTATATACACAAGGATTGGAACTAGATATTCGACACAAAATTACAGACCGATTATCTATTGCCATGGGTTACCAGTATCTGTTGGCAAAAGATAAAGAAGTTGTAGCAAATATTAATCGGGAAATAGTATATAAAAGAGACCCTGTTAATTTTCAAACTACAAAAGTATCCCAAGCGGATTATTTCGGTTTGTCAAACAGATCGAGACATACCGGTAATTTTAAAATATTATATGAAAAAGTAGAAGCTGGTTTTGATACCTATCTCCGTGCTGTCTATCGAGGGAAATTCGGCTTCACAGATGTTAATGGAAATAATATTATTGATGATGAACGTGAAATGACAAACGGCTATACCTTATTAAACATGGCTGCTTCAAAAACCGTTGGGAAACATTTCCGTTTACAATCAGGAATTGAAAATATTTTCAACTTTACAAATCCTTCTCAATTACCCAATATTGCGGGAAGACTATTCTTCTTGAATATAAATTATTCGATTCAAAATTTATTTAATAAAGAAAAAAAAACAAGACCATGAAAACAAGAAAATCAATGTTACTGTTAGCCATTATAATCGTTGCAGGTTTTACTGCCTGTAAAAAAGAAGAAACTTTGCCAGTAGTCGTTCCGGTGATTACAACAACCCAAACTTTGTCTGTAAATTTTAGCACTGCTTCAAAATTTGCATTTTTTAGTTTTAAGGACAGTGCAGTTGTGGCTAATACAGATTCAGCTACCAGTAAATGGGATTTTGGTTTACGTTTCACAAATTTTATTGTAAACAGCAATGCAAGTGGTCCCGGAAATGCAGGAGTTATTTTGCAGGATGGAATCTTTTCCGGAATAACTTCTGCGCCAACTAGCGGGTATGCCTATGATTCTTCTAGCTCCAAATTGGCCATTAAAGATGGAAGCTGGTATAACTATGTGCCTAGTACCCGGTCTTTTTCTCCCAAGGCCGGTAAAGTATTTATTTTTAGAACAGCTGATGGGTCCCATTATGTAAAAATGGAATTACTAAGTGTAGATTATGCACCTTTTATCGGTCAAGTGCCTGTTACACTTTACTACAAATTTCAATACACGTATCAGCCAAATGGCAGTACTAGTTTTTAAATTTGTTTTTACAAAGGAAAACAGGAAATGCTACTTGAATACCGGGATTTCCTGTTTCTATATAATTTGATTTCTGCTTAATGCTTACGTATCATACGATGAACCGGTCAAACGCATGATGGGTATGCAAAATGACTTGCTTCCTTACTAACATTTACGTCTCAATATTTGCTACCTTCGCAGCCTTAAAAACAGATAGGACAAGCGTTTTATGATTGCGAAATACCCAGAATTCTCCGGATTAAACCTTCCGGTAATCGAACAGGAAATATTGGCCAAATGGGAAAAAGGGAAGGCTTTTGAAAAAAGCGTAAGTCTCCGTGAAGGAAAACTTCCTTTTGTATTCTATGAGGGTCCTCCCAGTGCCAATGGTATGCCCGGCATTCACCATGTAATTTCCCGAACACTCAAAGACATGGTTTGCCGCTATAAAACCATGCAGGGCTTTCAGGTAAAACGGAAAGGAGGTTGGGATACGCATGGCTTGCCAATTGAATTGGGCGTAGAAAAAGAGCTGGGTATCACCAAAGAAGATATCGGTAAAAAGATCACCGTTGAGGAATATAACCAAAAATGCCGCGAAGCAGTGATGCGTTACAAGGGCAAATGGGATGAACTTACTATGTTGATGGGGTATTGGGTTGATTTAGATGACCCCTACATCACATTCGATAATAAATACATTGAAACACTTTGGTGGATTTTAGGTGAATTATACAAAAAAGGATTGCTTTACGAGAGTGTAAGCATACAACCCTATTCACCCGCAGCAGGAACCGGACTAAGTTCACATGAATTAAACCAGCCGGGTACTTATAAAGATGTAAAAGATACGAGTGCGGTTGCCATGTTTAAGGCTTTGCGAAATGTGAAAAGTGAATTCCTATTTAAAGTACTTGATGCAAATGATCCACAAAAGAATGGGGAAGTTTTCTTTATGGCATGGACAACAACACCCTGGACATTGCCCTCAAACTTGGGACTAACAGTTGGTTTAACTATTGAATATGCTTTAGTAGACACTTTTAATCCTTATACCCATATTCGTGTGAATGTATTATTAGCTAAGGCATTATTGGGTAAGTATTTTAAAGCGGAAGCTGAGAATGGCGACTTTGATGCGTACACTGAAAAAGCGAAAATTATCCCTTGGAAAATACTATCAGTTTGTAAGGGATCTCAAATAGAAGGCTGCGAATATGAACAGCTTCTGCCATACGATGCTAATTCTTTAGAAAACATCAGACTCCAGACTCCAGACTCCAGACCTTTTCAAGTGTTACTGGGAGATTTCGTTACCACCGAAGACGGTACCGGCATCGTGCATACAGCCCCTGCCTTTGGTGCGGATGATTACCGTGTTGGTAAAAAATACAATATCGGTATTTTAACGATGGTTGACCGTCAGGGAAAATTTGTTGATGGCATGGGTGAATTCAGTAACCGCTATGTTAAAAATTATAAAGATGATCCCAACTACGTTGATGTAAATGTTGACATCAGCGTAAAACTAAAAAAAGAAAACCGTGCATTTAAAGTAGAAAAATACGAACACAGTTATCCGCATTGTTGGAGAACCGATAAACCCATATTATACTATCCGTTAGATGCTTGGTTTATTAAAACAACCGCTGTAAAAGACAGAATGGTTGAGTTAAATAAAACCATTAACTGGAAACCTAAATCAACCGGTGAAGGCCGCTTTGGTAACTGGTTAGAGAATATGGTTGACTGGAACCTGAGTCGTAGTCGCTATTGGGGAACTCCTTTGCCAATATGGAGAACGGAAGATGGTGATGAAGAAGTTTGTATTGGTAGTATTCATGAACTGAATGAAAAGATAACAACATCAAATGATTGGTACACAAGTGAAAATAGGGTAAATAAATTTGATGCGGAACGTGAAATATTTCTCGCTAAAAAAGCAATCGACAAAATATTGGTAACCAGCCAGGATGTTGAATATGCTGTTTGCAGAACAGATATTGAAGGTAATTTTATTCATTTTTTATGGGGTGAAACCGGCGAAGAAAAAAATGAATATAAAACGGGGTATGGTATATCAAAAGTAATTGCCAAGAGAAAAAAGGAGGGACATGATGCGAAAGAAATATTATATCAAATTGCTGAAACAGTTGTTGGAGGAAAAATTACCCGAACTTTTGGACCTGAAAAAAATAAACGGATTGAACTTGAAAAAGATGGCTATGTTGCTTTTATCAATGAATATTGGAAAGATGACAAATACAACTGGCTATTAACAGGATTTCAAAAAAAGGAA
>JAYTSC010000250.1:0-5562 GCA_043745885.1 Bacteroidota bacterium
CAAGGTGTTCAGTATTTAGATATGTATGGAGGGCATGCTGTTATTAGTATTGGTCATACCCATTCGCATTGGGTAGATAAAATTGAAAATCAATTGGAAAAGATTGCTTTCTATTCCAATTCGGTTGTGATACCCATTCAAACAGAACTGGCGCAGAAATTGGGTAGTGTAAGCGGTAAAGAAGACTACCAATTATTCCTTTGTAACAGTGGTGCAGAAGCAAATGAAAATGCCCTCAAACTTGCTTCGTTTTTCAATGGAAGAAAAAAAATTATTGCATTTTCTAAGTCATTTCATGGAAGGACTTCCCTGGCAGTTTCGGTAACCGACAATCCTGCCATCGTGGCCCCTGTGAACGAAACGGATAACGTACTATTTCTTCCTTTTAATGATGAAATTGCATTAGAAGATTGTTTTGCCAAAAATGGGAAAGAAATTTCATCAGTAATTATTGAAGGAATACAAGGAGTAGGTGGAATTAATATTGCCAATGATTCATTCTTAATAAAAATAAAGCAATTGTGCGACCAGAATGGTGCTGTATATATTGCAGATAGTGTACAATGCGGTTATGGTAGAACGGGAAAGTTTTTTTCACACGATTATGCGGGGGTTAATGCAGATATCTATACGATGGCAAAGGGAATGGGAAACGGATTTCCGGTGGGAGGCATATTAATTGCACCTCATATTCATCCCAAACACGGAATGCTAGGAACTACTTTCGGAGGCAATCAATTGGCTTGCGCCGCTGCAATTGCCGTTTTGGAAGTGATAGAAAATGAACACTTATTGACCAATGCAAAGGAGAATGGTGATTACCTTATGCAGCAATTGAAGAACATAGAATCTATACAAAATGTTCGTGGAAGAGGTTTTATGATTGGGTTTGATGTTCCCGAAGAACTGAAAGATTTAAAGAAGAAATTGTTGTTTGATTTCAAAATATTTACCGGAGAAGCGAAGCCGAATGTAATAAGATTGCTTCCTTCGTTGGCCTTAAATCGCAGACAAATTGATGATTTTCTGGATGCATTAAATGAAGCGATTGCTGAATTGAAATCTTAATACATAAAGCTGTAATTTGCATACATTTATTTCGAATCGTAAATTCACTTGACGTTGTAAGTTTTTAAAAATAATTTAAATGAATAGCTTTACAAAAACAAAGCCGATAAGTTCAATTAAGAAACTGACGCGTTTTGCTTTTTGCTTCTAGCTTTAAGCTAAACTTTATGAAACAATTTATTTCTGTTCATGATGTTAAGGATATCAATGTATTGGTAGCAAATGCCCTTGCATATAAGTCCAACCCCTTTGTTGATAGACATATTGGAGAAAATAAAAGGGTCGGGTTGTTATTTCTAAATCCAAGTTTGCGAACCAGATTAAGCACACAGGTTGCTGCCCAAAACCTTGGCATGGAAGCAATTGTATTTAATGTAGACAAAGAAGGATGGGCATTGGAATTTGAGGAAGGTGCTATTATGAGTGGTAATACTGTTGAACATGTGAAAGATGCTGCTCCTATCTTAGGACAATATTTTGATATTCTATGTATCAGAACATTTCCGTCTTTAAAAGATAAGGAAGCGGATTATAGTGAAATGTATATCAACCAGTTTATTAAATATGCCGGGGTGCCTGTTATAAGTTTGGAAAGTGCCACCTTACATCCGCTTCAATCTCTAGCAGATATTATTACCATTAAGGAAAGTATAACGAAATCACCTTTACAAACGGGGGTTAAACCCAAAGTTGTCCTCACTTGGGCCCCGCATATTAAACCTCTCCCGCAATGTGTAGCCAATAGTTTTGCTCAATGGATAAATGCATGGGGAGAAGCAGATTTTATTATTACTCACCCTGTTGGCTATGAGCTTTCAGACGAGTTCACAAGAGGTGCTTCAATCACCCATGACCAAGATGCTGCATTGAAAAATGCAGATTTTGTGTACGTCAAGAACTGGAGTGCATTTACTGATTATGGCAAAATTGATTTGAATCATTCTGAGTGGATGTTAAATAATTCAAAACTAGCTACCACCAATAATGGAAAAGTGATGCATTGTTTACCGGTTAGAAGAAATGTTGAATTGCGCGATGAAATATTGGATGGACACCAAAGTCTGGTTACCAAACAAGCGGGTAATCGGGTTTGGGCTGCTCAAGCTGTTTTGAGCGAAATTGTAAAAAATAAATAGACAATAAGTGGAAACGTTGTATGTTATAAAGATTGGAGGAAATATTATAGATGATGAGAACCGACTTGTCTCTTTCCTGCAATTATTTGCTGAGGTTGAAGGGAAAAAAATATTAGTTCACGGCGGAGGTAAACTGGCAACTCAGTTAGCTGAAAAAATGGGTGTTCAACAACAAATGATTGATGGTAGAAGAATAACGGATGCTGAAACACTTAAAATAGTAACCATGGTATATGCAGGTTACATAAATAAAAATATTGTTGCTATTTTGCAAGCTAATCATTGTCCGGCAATAGGTCTAAGCGGTGCAGATGGAAACTTGATATTATCTCATAAAAGAAAGCATCCAACCATAGATTATGGTTTTGTGGGAGATGTGGATACAGTAAATATAGCGTTGGTTAAAAAAGTAATTGATGAAAATATAGCGATAGTAATCGCTCCCATTACACATAATGGTCAAGGAATACTTTTAAATACGAATGCAGATACCATAGCTCAGGAAGTTGCTAAGGCTGCTGCCAAATATTATGAAACAATATTGATCTACTCATTCGAAAAGGCAGGCGTATTATTGGATGTTGAAAATGAAGCATCTGTTATTCCTGTACTTGTGAGAGAAGAATATGAAGAACTTAAAAATAAGCAACAAATATTTGCCGGAATGATACCTAAGTTGGATAATGCTTTTGCAGCATTAGCGCATGGTGTTAATAAAGTAGTTATAGGTAAGGCAGAACAACTAAAAGAATTATTGGCGGGTACTTCGGGTACTACTATTAAACATGAATGAACACAATAACCATATTATTAAAAAGGAATCCGTTGATATTTTAAAACAACTTATTTCAACTGCTTCTTTCAGTAAAGAAGAAGACCAAACTGCGCTCATTCTGGAGAATTATTTAGCAGCAAAGAATGTGCAAGTAAACCGCTATATGAATAATGTTTGGGCAAAGTGCAAATATTTTGATGAAAATAAACCGACACTATTATTAAATTCTCACCACGATACCGTTAAACCTAACAAGGCATATACCCTTAATCCTTTTCTTCCTTTAGAAGATGAAGGAAAATTATTTGGATTGGGTAGTAATGATGCTGGTGGTTGCTTAGTTTCATTACTCGCTGTTTTTTTATATTTCTATGAAAGAGATGATTTAAAATACAATCTGGTTTTTGCTGCTACAGCAGAAGAAGAAATATCCGGTATTAATGGCATTGAAGTTTTATTATTTCAATTACCTAAAATTGACTGTGGTATAGTGGGAGAGCCTACTCAAATGCAAATGGCTATTGCTGAAAGAGGATTATTGGTATTGGATGTTACCGCTACCGGTAAAGCTGGTCATGCTGCCAGAGAAGAAGGAGAAAATGCATTATATAAAGCTTTGCCGGATATTGAATGGTTTCGAAATCATCGGTTCGATGATGTCTCTTCCTTATTAGGAGAAGTAAAAATGACCGTAACGGTTATTGATACAGAAAATAAAGCCCATAATGTAGTACCCTCTCAGTGTCATTTTGTAGTGGATGTTAGGGTAAATGAAAAATATACATTTGAGGAAGTGCTTGCCATAATTCAATCAAATGTAGCTAGTGAAGTAATGCCAAGAAGTCTTCGCATGCGATCCACATCCATTGAATTAGATCATCCGTTGATTAAAGCAGGAACTGCATTAGGTAGAACGTATTATGGATCTCCTACAACCTCTGATAAAGCTCTGATGCCCTTCAAAACCCTGAAAATGGGACCTGGTGATTCAGCCAGAAGCCATACGGCTGATGAATATATCTATCTTGATGAAATTAGTAAGGGTATTGATTTGTATATTGAACTCTTAAATAAAGTTTTATGAAACTGTGGAGTAAAGAAAATACCGACACATCCAAATTGGTAGAAACATTTACAGTAGGGAAAGACAAAGAATTTGATCTTTTATTGGCTCCTTTTGATGTGTTGGGATCTATCGCCCATGCAAAAATGCTTGCCTCGGTTGGGTTATTAACCGAATCCGAATCAGTACAAATCGTTGAGGAACTAAAAAATATTTATCAGAAATGTCAATCTGCTGATTTCAAAATTGAAGAAGGTGTTGAAGATATCCATTCTCAGGTTGAAATGCTGCTCACTAAAAAACTAGGGGATACCGGTAAAAAAATCCATTCTGCCAGAAGCCGCAACGACCAGGTTCTTGTTGATATTAAATTGTTTCTTAGAAATGAAATTGAAGAATTAGTCAATTCTGTTCAACCATTTTTTCAGTTGTTACAGTCACAAAGTGAAAAATATAAAGACCATTTATTGCCGGGGTACACCCATTTGCAACTAGCCATGCCTTCTTCTTTTGGCCTATGGTTTGGTGCTTATGCAGAGAGCTTGGTTGATGATATGATTACCTTGCAGGCTGCTTATCAGGTTGTCAATAAAAACCCATTGGGTTCTGCTGCAGGCTATGGTTCCTCCTTTCCCATCAACCGTACATTAACTACGGAACTATTGGGTTTTTCAAACCTGAATTATAATGTGGTGTATGCACAAATGGGAAGAGGGAAAGCCGAAAGAATTACAGCGATGGCATTGGCAAACCTGGCCGACACATTGGCAAAGCTAAGCATGGACGCTTGTTTATATCTAAATCAAAATTTTGCATTTATCAGTTTCCCTGCAAATTTGACAACCGGCTCAAGCATTATGCCACATAAAAAAAACCCGGATGTGTTTGAATTGATTCGTTCGCATTGTAACCAAATAAAAGCTTTGCCGAATGAAATCATGATGATGACTACCAACCTGCCATCAGGCTACCACCGCGATCTACAATTATTAAAGGAACACTTATTTCCCGCATTTCAAACATTAAGAGATTGTATGGCTATGGCTTCTTTACTTTTATCACACATAAGTATTAAAGAAAATATTTTATCGGATGAAAAGTACAAATACTTATTTAGTGTTGAGGAAGTAAATAAACTAGTTGCAAAAGGTATTCCATTTAGAGATGCTTACAAGCAAGTGGGAATGGAAATTGAAGAAGAGAGATTTAACTATTCCACTGAAATAAACCATGTTCATGAAGGAAGTATAGGTAATTTAGGGAATTTGGAGATAAAAAGTATGATGCAACAAACGATGAATACTTTTACATTCGAAAAAGTGCATACTGCCATAAACCAATTAATTAGCAATTAATAAACACAACCATTCTAAGTTTTTAAAAATATAGGTTAGAACTTATCTCCTTTTTGCTGTAAATATTGTTTCTTTGTGACACTAAAAAATTCATAAAATGATTAAAAGAATCCTAATTTTTTCGCTTAGTCTATTAACGATGAGCGGTTTTGCGCAACAAAAAAA
>JAYTSC010000251.1:0-2628 GCA_043745885.1 Bacteroidota bacterium
CGGGTATGGATAACGATGGGCAAATTTTTGTCGATTGCCCACTGCATCTGAACAGAAAAGGCCTCTTGTTGCTCTTTTGCAAAAGTCTTGTCCCAATAATAATCTAAGCCAATCTCCCCAATAGCTACAAAGGGCCTTTCATTCAACCAGGTTTGTGCAATTGCCAATTCCTCCTTGTAATTCTCCTTTACATAACAGGGATGCAAACCCATCATGGCAATACATTCGTTAGGGAAACGGGTTTCTAAAGCCAACATATCATCAATCACCTCAGAATTAATGCAGGGTAAATAGAATTTGTCTACACCAATGGCTCTTGCTCGTTCAATAATTTTGTCAATGTCTTCTTTGAATTCTTCTAGGTAAAGATGGCAATGGGTATCAATGATTGTCATAGCGCAAAATTGCTTCTTTATTTGTTAGAAAGAAAAAGGAACCGCAAGCAGCCTAATAATTTATGGCTGTTCAATATTTTTAAACAGATAACCTTTCTTTGTAAAAAATTCCAAAACCTTTGGCAAGGCGTACTGCATTCGATCCCAGGCTTTGGTGCTGTCGTGAAAGACAATAATGGAGCCGGGTTTACTATTCTTAAGTACATTTTGCAGACAGGCTTCCGGACTAATTTCTGTATCAAAATCTCCACTTAAAACATCCCACATGATGGTTTCGAGTTTGGAGTTTGGAGTTTGGAGTTTTTTTAATTGTGATCTTTTTATTCGGCCATAGGGAGGGCGGAATAAATTTGATTTGACCAGTCCACTCGTTTTTTCTATTTCTTCCATGTAAACTTCATCGCTTACTTTCCATCCATTTACATGGTGATAAGTATGATTTCCCACAGAATGGCCTTCCTGTAAAATTCTTTGATAAATTTCAGGATAAGCCAACACATTCTTACCGATACAAAAAAAACTGGCTTTGGCATTGTATTTCTGTAACTGATCCAATACAAATGGAGTAGCTGTTGCATGTGGGCCATCATCAAAAGTTAAATAAAGGGCTTTCGCATTTGCTTTAATATTCCAAATTAGTGAGGGATAGAGGGCCCGCATTAACCAATTTGTTTTTACAAAATACATAAGGTAAAGATACGATGGAATGAAGGAAATAATTGAAAAAGGGTTTAATTGCGCCCTTGCGACTTTGCGCGAAAAATATTGCTCGCAAAGTCGCAAAGGCGCAGTTTTTTTTGTTCAAAAGGTTTGTAAAAATTTAAACAGAGACCCTATCAAAAATAGAGGTAGGTATTGAAATACAAAACTGTTTTGTATGCTTCTGCCTGATATTCAGTCTGCAAACTATTCCCTCTTTCTATCTTCCTAACAAAGATTATCTTTGTTTTATCATGACAAAAAAAGTAAGGGTAAGATTTGCCCCCTCACCTACCGGGGGATTGCATGTTGGAGGTGTGAGAACCGTTTTGTTCAATTACTTGTTTGCCAAACAACAGGGTGGTGATTTTATACTTCGTATCGAAGATACTGATCAGGGTAGATGGGTTGAAGGGGCAGAAGACTATATTCAAAATACATTGAAATGGTGCGGATTAGTTCCAGATGAAAGTCCCGCCCATGGTGGACCCTATGCACCTTATCGGCAAAGTGAGCGTAAAGGAATTTATCGTCAATATGCAGAACAATTGGTGAAAGCCGGATATGCTTATTATGCTTTTGATACTACAGAAGAGTTGGAATTCAAAAGAAAAGATGTTCCTAATTTTCAATACAACCAGTTTACCCGCAGCGTGATGAATAATTCACTAAACAAAACAGGTGAAGAAATTCAGGCAAAATTACAACATCCCTATGTGGTCAGAATTAAAATGCCGGAGAATGAAACGGTGGTATTTACCGATATGATTCGGGGTGAGGTTTCCTTTAATACATCACAAGTAGATGATAAAGTATTGCTGAAAGCCGATGGAATGCCTACTTACCATTTGGCGGTTGTGGTAGATGATTATTTAATGAAGATCAGTCATGCCTTTCGTGGCGAAGAATGGCTACCCTCTTCTCCTGTACATATTTTATTATGGAAATATTTAGGATGGGAAGCTGATATGCCACAATGGGCACATCTACCTTTAATATTAAAACCGGAAGGAAACGGCAAACTAAGTAAAAGAGATGGAGACCGATTGGGCTTCCCGGTTTTTGCCATGGATTGGACCGATTTAAAAACCAATGAAACAACTATTGGATTTAAAGAAAGGGGCTTTTTACCCGAAGCATTTGTGAACCTGCTTGCGATGTTGGGCTGGAATGATGGAACCGAAAATGAAATATTTTCTTTGCCGGAATTAATTGAAAAGTTTTCTATTGATCGCGTTCACAAAGGCGGTGCAAAGTTTGATTACGAAAAAGCAAAATGGTATAATCATGAATGGATTAAGAAGTTGGGAGTTGGGAGTCTGGAGTTAGGAGTTAAAACAGAGTTTAAGAAAAGTGGAATTGTTATCAAAAGTGATAAACAATTAGAGAAAATAATTGAGTTAGTGAAAGATCGATGTACTTTATTGCCTGATTTTGTACAGCAGGGAAGTTTCTTTTTTCAGGCACCGATTACGATTGATACAGAATCGATTAAACCTAAATGGGATGAGAAAAAAAATATGTTTTTTGCCGA
>JAYTSC010000252.1:0-3703 GCA_043745885.1 Bacteroidota bacterium
TACCCGCTTTTAGGTGGACTGATTGGAAATGATATACTTCGCCGTTTTAATGTTGTACTAAATTATCCCGAACAAAGCATTTATTTAAAACCAAATACGCATTTTAATGAAGCTTTCGACTATTCTTATACTGGCCTGGGTATTTATTTGGTAGATGGCGAAATTAGGGTGATAGATGTGATGCCCAATTCACCGGGAGATAAAGCCGGTTTTTTGGCAGGAGATGTAATCTTTTCTGTTGAATCCAATATTTCTAAAAATATCCAGGCCTACAAAAATCTTTTTCAAAACAGTATTGGAAAAATAAAAGTAGTGATCTTTCGTGACCAACAACCCTTGGTCTTAACCATCAATATTAAAGATATCAGACGGTAAACAAAACAAATTTTCCTTCGCAATTTTTTACAATAGCCTAATTTGCAGCTTCCTTAATAATTTCTATGATTCAATACGATCGTTTTGTTTTAGATAATGGTTTGCGTGTTTTGGTACATGAAGATCATTCCACACCCATGGCAGTTGTAAATATTATGTATGATGTAGGTGCCAGGGACGAACATCCGGATAAAACCGGCTTTGCACATTTATTCGAACATTTGATGTTTGGCGGCAGTAAAAATATACCCGATTACGATGAACCCCTCCAAAGAGCCGGAGGAGAGAATAATGCCTATACTACCAATGACCTCACCAATTATTACTGTCAACTTCCGGCAGAAAATATAGAAACCGCTTTTTGGCTAGAAAGCGATAGGATGATGAGTCTCGCATTTGGAGAAAAAAGTCTTTCAGTGCAAAAAAAAGTGGTATGTGAAGAGTTTAAAGAACATTATATCAATAAACCCTATGGTGATGTTTGGAATAAAATGCGTGAATTGGCATATACTACGCATCCTTATCGTTGGATGACGATAGGAAAGGAACTGAGTCATGTTGAAAATGCAAATATGCAGGATGTAAAGCAATTTTTCTTCAAGCATTACAGACCGGTGAATGCCATATTAGTTGTGGCAGGACATGTACAATTAGAACAAGTAAAACAATTGTCTGAAAAATGGTTTGGGGATATTCCGATGGGAGAAAAATATAATCGTCAATTACCCATTGAACCCAAACAAATGCAGGCCAGAAAATTAGAAGTGCAGGCGAATGTTCCATTAGATGCTTTTGTTAAAACTTGGCATATGGATGCTCGTTTAGACAAGGGCTATTATGCTGCCGACTTAGCCACTGAAATTTTAGGTGGTGGTGGGTCCTCCCGTTTATACCAGGCATTGATAAAAGAAAAACAATTGTTCTCCAGTCTCGACTGCCACCATTTTGGTAGTATTGATAACGGATTGGTGGCTATTGAAGGAAAATTAGTAAAAGGAGTTAAAATGGAAGATGCGTCGAATGCTGTTGATGAAGAAATAGAAAAAATAAAAGCCCTAGCTGTTCCGAAAAATGAATTACAGAAAGTAAAAAATAAAACAGAAAGTGTGATTGCATTCGAAGATATGGGCGTGATGAGCCGTGCCAATAGTCTTGCCCTATATGAATTATTAGGCGATGCAAACCTGATGAATACAGAGCTGGAGAGATACCAAGCAATTACAACAACGGATATACAACAATATTGTAAAGAGATTTTCAGGAATGACAATAGCAATACCTTATTTTATTTTGCAAAATAGCGGTTAAAGAATAATGGTTCTAAAAAAGTCTAACAAGTAAAGTAAGCGTAACTATGATAAACAGAAAAAATGCACCGGAAATAATGGATGCAGTAGATATGAAACTGCAGTTAAAGCCTTATGATTATTTTACACTCGATAATGGTGTACCGGTATATAGCATTGATGCAGGTGCACAGGAAGTATTGTTCATAGAATGGGTTTTCTATGCCGGCAATTGGTATGAGGATAAAAACATTGTAGCCGCTACCACCAACTTTATGCTGAAAAATGGCACCAAACAAAAAAAGGCTTTTGCCATTAATGAGCATTTTGAATTTTATGGGGCTTACTTAAACAGGAGTTGTTTTAATGAAACTGCTACCATTACGCTCCATTGTCTTAGTAAAAATTTGGCTGAGCTTTTACCCATTGTAGCAGAACTGATGACGGAATGTATTTTTCCTGAAGAAGAATTAGCTATTTACAAACAAAATCAAAAACAACGACTGGAAGTTAATTTAAAGAAATGCGATTTTGTTGCCAATCGATTGATTGATGAATCTATTTATGGATTTGATCATCCTTATGGAAAATATACTTCCATATTAGATTATGACAATTTAAATCGTGAAGAATTGGCGGCTTTTTATCAGCAATTTTATACTTCAGGAAAGTGCTTGATTTTTGTTGCAGGTAAACCACCGATGAATATTTCGGAACAATTAAATGCAGGTTTTGGAAGTTTGCCTTTTAATAAAATATCCATTCCGGATGTGCAATTTACACCTATACTTGCTGAAACCAAAAAGAATAAGGTCATGAATGATGCAGCCGGCGTTCAGGCTGCCATTCGGATTGCTCGCCCTTTTCCAAATCGTCATCATCCGGATTTTGCTAAAGCACAGGTATTAAATAATATTTTTGGTGGATTTTTCGGATCTCGGTTAATGAGTAATATTCGTGAAGACAAAGGCTATACCTATGGCATCCATAGTTATATGCAAAACCATATACATGAAAGTGCCTGGCTAATAAGTACAGAAGCCGGACGAGATGTATGCGAAGCAACAATTGTAGAAGTGTACAAAGAAATGGCCATTTTATGTAATGAGCCTGTGGGTGAAGATGAATTGAATCTGGTGCGTAATTACATGATTGGCTCTTTACTAGGAGACCTGGATGGGCCTTTTCAAATTATTGGAAGATGGAAAAATTATATTCTGAATAATGTAACCGAAGCTTATTTCTATAACACAATTGAAACAGTAAAAACCATTACGCCACAAGAATTACAAGACTTGGCTAACAAATACCTAAAGCCGAAAGAGTTCTATGAGTTGGTAGTTATTTAAAATAGTATGCATCTTTTCGAACAAAATGTTCTCACAAAGGCACAATTTGTTAGGGTTTGATTTTTTAGAAGGAGTTATGGTTCTATAAAGTTTGCTATTTTAAATAGGCCATATAAATAAAATAATTAAAAAAATGTGCCCTTGTGCCTTTGTGAGCAAAATAGTCACACCAAGGAACAAAGGCACAATTTGTTAGAGTTTAATTTTTTTGAAGGAGTTATGCTTTTATTTAGTTTGCAATTTTACATCAGCAATTTAAAATCAAATAAAATAAATAACTGTGCCTTTGCGAGCAAAAATATTCACGCCAAGGCGCCAAGACGCAATTAAAAGAGTTTCAATCTGGTTCATTGAAACCCTTTGCTGTATTATGTCTTAGACAATTTTACCAACCATTTTTTACAACATTATCAAAAAAAGAGTATCTTGAACGATAAAAAATAGTTCATGGGTAAATTTTTTGCTAAAACCATCGCTACTGCATTGGCAGTATTATTTGCAGCTTATATATTAAGTGGCGTACATGTGGATAGTAATGTTACTGCTCTATTAGTAGCTGTTGTACTTGGATTATTGAATAGTTTTATTAAACCTATTTTAATTATTCTTACCATACCAATAACACTGATAACCCTGGGTTTATTTCTCTTGGTTATTAATATTTTGATTGTAAAATGGGTAGCCAATATCGTT
>JAYTSC010000253.1:0-8670 GCA_043745885.1 Bacteroidota bacterium
GCTGCACCTACAGCAACAGCAGTAAATCCCAGTTCAGAAATGGGTGTATCAATTACTCTTTTTTCACCAAATTCTGCCAACATACCTTGGCTTACTTTATAGGCACCATTGTATTCGGCTACTTCCTCTCCCATTAAGAAAACTTTTTCATCTCTTCTCATTTCTTCATTCATGGCTTCCCGTAAAGCCTCTCTAAAAGCAATAGAACGCATTATATCAATTTATTAAATGAGGAGCAAAAATAGAAGATTATCGTTTATAAAACCAAAAAAGGGTGAAAAGGAAAAGCCAAAAGCTAAAAGCCAAAAGCTGTTTTAAAGAAAGAACCCGCCTTTTTGGGGGCGGGTTCAGGTAAACAAAATAAATAAAGTGGATTAAAATACATTCCAAGCAAAACTGATATAATACAACCCACCAAACTGAGGATTACCCCAACCTGTACGGTAATACTTATTTAATAGGTTGGTAGCGCCAAGTTTGATCATTGATTTGGTGGCCAGTAATTTCATACCTACTACTGCATCCAATGTAGTAACTGAAGGCATATCGCCAACACCAAAAGTACCTTCGTACTTATAAATATCGGTCCATCTATACATTACACTGAAATTAAATTTGCTGTCTTTGCCAAAACCGCTGTTGTTGAATGAAATATTGGTGCGGTATTTTGGTGTATTGAAATAGGATACAAAACCAGTAGGTAAATCGCCAATTTCATCATGATATATATTGGCAGTAATTGAATAGTTTTTTGGCAACATATATTCAGCTGAAGCACCCCAACCACTTGTTTTTATATCACCTGGGGTATTTACAGAAATACTATACCCAATTCTTTTATTGGCATCTAAAACGTCAAAAATACTTGCCGGCCCGCTAGGTGGATTTCTTGCCTGAATTACGGTTACTCCGCTCAGGAAATCTTTATAGGTAGCCCAATAATAATAAACATCAATTAATAATCTATTGGCTATCAAACCTTTGTAACCAACTTCATAAGATTTCATTGCTTCGGGTTTGAAGTCGCCAAAAGTTTGTTGTTGAAGTAAAGCAGGGTTTGGTGCACCGGCTAAAGCACTACCACCAAATGCCTGAACACTTGCTAAAGTATACGCTGGGTTTGAACTGAATTTGTAGTAATCCCTTAATTGTGGCAATCCACCCATTAAACGTGTTCCACCACCCACCAGCAAGTTAATCCATTGATTTTGGGTAGTAGGAAAGCGATAAGCTTGCTGGTAAGAAAAACGAAGGTTATGGTCTTTAGCCAGCTTTACAACTGCAGATGCCCTAGGGGTAAATCGACCTTCGAAGTTTGTATTTTTATCATAACGACCTGAAACAGTTACTTTCAAAATATCTTTAAATAATCTTTGGGACAACTGAATATAAGATCCAAACTCGTTTATTTTAATAGGAGCGGCAGTATCAGCAAACAAAGTGCCCTGAGAATTTAACAGGTAAGTCCTGGTACTGAGTCCAACTAATAAATCGGTTCCATATTTGGTTAAACCTAGGTCATCACTAAAATTGTATTGTCCTTCAAATACATTTAAACGGGTTTGATCTAAAAATAATCCACCACCTTTTGAAATAGGAGTAGTGGCAACTTGTTTATATAATGGGTTACTTCCAACATATCCAGTTGGTCTGCCAACATCGGCAACAGTCCGTGCTCCATTAAGTAATGCAAGCTGATTGGCAACAATTGCACCGGGTGCAGCAGCCTGTGCATTTGCCATTGCAGCAGCTGGACTTAGTCCAGCTCCAAGACCCGCACCGTAAGCTGCTCCTAATGCAGCAATATAAGTACCAACTGACCCACTGGTTGGACTACCTACTACTGCACGAACAAAATTTGGATACCATACTGTTTGACTTGGACTCCAGGCTTCGTTGAAGAATCTGGTAGTAATGGTTGCATTAAAAGAACTTCCTGAATTTTCATGGGTTGTATAAGCCCTAACAAACCAGTTTTTGCTTTTTAATTCTAATTTAAACTGACTCATCTTCAGGTCTTTTAAAGAGTATCGATCACTACCTGTATAAACACTGTTTCCTGTACCAAAATTTGCTAGAAAAGAAGCTTCTATTTTATCGGAAAGTTTATAATATAATCCACCTGTCAATTTAAAATTAATAGTATTGGGATCTAACACATCCTTTTCATTATATCCGGTTCTGGATACATTGGTAGGTTTTGTTGCAAAAGGACTAAGAATAGTAGAAGGGATAGGTACAGGAAATCCATATCCGGGGAAAGCGCCAGCAGGTATTAAACCCAAAAATGGGATGGAAGAAATAAGTCCTGCAAAACTAGGTTGAAGGTTAGTAGTAGTTTCATCTCCATAAACATTCACACCGTCATAGTTGGGATCAGACTCTCTAGTACCCGGAATCATCTGTCCATTGGGTGAACCGGTAGTACGTGAATAGTTTTCAGTTTGGTTACCAATCCAATCTCTTGCTTGTACAAACTGAGCATTTATTTTAAATGCAAATTTCTCATTTATTTTTTTACCCCATCTAAGACTCCAATCGTAAAAAGGAGAAGTTTTTTGTTGATAGCTGTCAATATCTTTTATTCCCTGTTTTATTTGAAAACTAAGGCCTTGGTATTTGAACGGACTTTTACTATTTATCAAAACAGTTCCATTCATACCACCAGAACCATATAAAGCAGAAGAAGCACCGGGTAATAACTCAATACTTTCCACATCCAGCTCAGTTAGACCAATTACGCTTCCCACAGAAAAGTTTAGGCCGGGTGCCTGGTTATCCATTCCGTCTACAATCTGGTTTAAACGAACATTACCACTATTGTTAAATCCACGTGTACCTACACTGCGAAAAGTTAAACTAGCAGCTACTACGTCAACCCCTTTCAGGTTGGTGATCATATCATAATAATTGGTGGCGGGCGTATTTCTGATTGCAGCCAATCCAATTCTTTCAATAGAGACAGGAGACTCCAGAATTCTTTCGGGTACCCTGGAAGCGGAAACCACTACTTCATTACCAAGGGTAAAAGAAGTCTCAATTTCAACATTAACTACTTGGTTATTGGTTGTAACATTCACTTCTTTGTCTGTATATCCTACTGAAGAAAATACTAATGTAAAAGGAAGCTTTTGAACGGTTGAAAATTTAAATCCACCTTTATCATCTGTAAAAGTTCCGGAAGCACCCCCTTTAACTGTAACAGAAACAGCAGTGATGGCCTCTTTTGATTTAACACTTTTAACTGTACCGGATACGGTTGTAGATTGTTGTGCGTAATTAGAAACACAGATTCCGGTACCGAGTACCAGCAAACTGAAATGGGTCAGAATTCTTCTCATAATGGCAAGTTTTTATTAAATTGTCCTTAAAAATAGCACTTGTTAGTTTTCTACAAAAATTTAATTTGTTAACACTTAACGTTAGTTTGTTGAGAAAAATTATACCTACTACCCTTTATTTATCAATGACCTAGCTATTTTTGGGGCATGCAACCCTTTCAATTACCCAATCAAATAGATCTCTATCATGGTAAAGTTAGGGATGTTTATAGCTTACAAAACAACTGGTTAGTAATGGTTGCCAGTGACAGAATCTCTGCATTTGATGTAATACTACCTCGTCCGATACCCCATAAAGGGCAGGTATTGAACCAGATAGCTGCTTATATGCTAGAAGTTACCCGAGATATATGTCCCAATTGGTTGGTTTCAGTTCCTGCTCCTAATGTTTCCATTGGGAAGCGTTGTATTCCCTTTAAAATTGAGATGGTGGTGAGGGGAAATGTGGTGGGCCATGCCTGGAGAACATATACAACCGGTGTTCGGGAGTTGTGTGGCGAAAAAATGCCTGAAGGATTAAAAGAAAACGATTTTTTCCCAAGTCCCATTATTACACCCTCAACAAAAGCATCTGAAGGACATGATGAGGATATTTCTAAGGAAGCAATTATTGCAACCGGTTTAGCAACAACTTTCGAATGGGAAATTTTACAGAATTATACTTTACAATTATTTGCACGTGGAAAAGAAATTGCCGCCAAACAAGGATTGATTTTAGCAGATACAAAATATGAGTTTGGAAAAATAGCTGATACCATTTATTTGATGGATGAAATTCATACGCCCGACTCATCCCGTTACTTTATAGCGGAAGGTTTTGAAGAGAGGCAGGCAAAAGGAGAAAAACAAAAACAATTGAGCAAAGAGTTTGTAAGAGAATGGTTAATTGCGAATAATTTTATGGGGAAAGAAGGGCAAACCGTTCCTGAGATGTCGGATGAATGGATTGATACCATTAGTAAAAGATATATTGAATTATTTGAAAAAGTTACGGGGAAAAGTTTTGTTCCCGAAACTTTGAATGACAAGCTTACTGAGAAGAAAATAATAGAATCGTTGGAGAAGTTAACAACTAATAATTAACCATTGCTTTTTGATGTTAGGACTACTTTTTTTAAAACACATAAGTTCATAGAAATCACAAAGGGCACATAGAAAATTCTATGTGCCCTTTTATATAAACTATGTGCCAATGTGTTAAAAACAGATTAAATGGTCACATTAAAAAGAAGCCTGTAAACTCAGTATAAAATTTCTACCCGGTGCTGAAATACCACTGGCAAAATATCGGTAATTTCTATCTAATAAATTTTCTACCAAAACTTGTGCTGCTAAATTTTTCCTTACTTTCAAACGGCCTCGAAAATTTAGCGTAAACCAAGCGGGCATTCCATCAACGGTTGCATATTGCTCATTATCTTCTCCGTTTGGATTGTAATCTCGTATATTTTTCCATCCATTAAACAAAGAATAGAACTCTGTTTGCCATGAATCTCTTGTGTGTTGAATACCCACCCTTCCAAAAGTTGGGGGAATATGATCAAGAGGAACCGTTATGCCTGCATTGGTATATTTTCCACTTGTATAAGAATAAACCGCATCTATTTTTGTATTCTTTTCAAGGGTAACTGAGGCATTTACACTAAATCCAAATACATAAGCATTGGCTTTATTTTGGGGTGCATATACGGCACTATTTACATTTTGGTAAAGAATACTATCCTGGCCATTCAATTTAAATTTATCAACCACAATAGCCTTTCTGAACCATGTATAAAATACGGAACCCCCATAACTGAATTTTTTACCCAATTGGTTAAAATTAATTTCTGCATTGTAGGTATACTCAGGTTTCAATTCAGCATTAGGCACAACAACATAGCCGGTTTTAGTATCAAATACTTTTGTTAAATCATCTACATTTGGCGAACGGAATCCGCTGCTAAGCAAAAAAGCAAATCTAAAATTTTTAGGGGTTGCATATACCAATCCAAGGTTACCTGTTACTGCGGTGTTATTTTGGATGGCAGATGTAAAAGGAAAGTGCATTAATGTTGTATCGGCAAACCTGGCATCCATTTCTACAAAGTTTAATCGTAGCCCATCATTTAAAGTCCAGCTTTCATTGATTTTTAATGTATGTTGTGCATACAAAGCTTGCGAGCTCATTTTAGTGGGGCCATCGCTATAACGGGTAGTAATCCTACTTAATGCGCCACTTGAAATATTCATTCTTTCGGATGTTGATCTTACATAATTGGTATAAGATTCCCATCCTAAGTGAAGTTCATTTTTTCCGCTATAATGTTTTGCATCTGCGGTGAAGCCCCAAACGTTTACACGCTCCCATCTGGAATCTTTATTATTATTTTTAAATCGCCTAGTAATCCTACTTTCTTCAATATCCTGATAGCTGGCAACCAATTTCATTTCTTGAAAGAAACCCGTCATTTTATCTGCAGAAAAATTATAAGCAACCATATTTCTCATTTGTGGACCATAATACCATTCAGCATATACAGGTGCTCCGCCGGATATTTCAGAAAGTCTGTCATAGCGTTGAACATTTTCCGAATTACTTAATTGAATATTTAGAATATGTTGTACATGGGCATTCGGTTGAAATAATATTTTTTGAGTAATATCAGTTTGTCGATAATCACTGGCCACTTGCTTTTCCGGATTCGGATTAACTAATGTACTATCGGTATTTCCAACTCTTTGAGAGATAAACTTTTTCATTCCAAATGTTGGATAAGCACTTCTCCGTTGACTTCCCTGCATAATATCTCCAAAGGAGCCGATGGTTAATGAAGTATAAGAAGCCCATTGTTTACCACTCATAGCAAAATCAATATGACCCTTTGTTTCCTCAGTAGCGGTAGCATAACGCGCTAATGCACTACCTGTAATAACCGTTTTGCCTGTGGCAGAAACAATTGGGTTTTTTGTGTATAAATTAATTACACCACCTAGTGCATCACTACCGTATAATGTTGAGGAGGGGCCATACAAAACTTCCACTCTATCTAGGACGGTATTATCAATCGTCATCAAATTCTGTAAATGACCTGCCCGATAAATGGCATTATTCATTCGAACACCATCAACCATTAATAAAACACGACTTGCTTCAAAACCTCTAATAACAGGACTACCGGCACCCTGTTGGCTTTTTTGAACAAATAGGCTTCCTGTATTTAATAAAATATCTCCAGCATTAGCCTGGTTATTTAATGTGTTTTTATCTCTGATTACTTTAATGGTTTGTACAACATGTTTTAATCGTTCAGGAAATTTTTGCGCATACACGATGGCTTCATCAAGTGTTGTCGCTTCTTTTTGGAGTGTATCAATTTGTTCTCCTTTTTGTGCTAAACAAATGCAGGAAAAAGCCATGGCAAATGCCATAAAGCTTACTATCTTTCTCATATAAATAAATAATGTGAAAATATGGTTTCTGTAAAATTGCTTTTTTATACAAAAGCCGATTCCGGAGGTGGAGAAACGATAGCTGTATGTCCTTTGAGAGGCAATAAACTAAAAGATGAAAATGTATTTCTTATAACCGGATAAATGAACTGCTCAGGAGTTGGTTGTACTTCCATTACCACTTGCATCATTTTATGTATAACATTTTTTGATCCGGAAGGTTGCCTGTTTTGTTCTTGCTGAATTTCAGCAATTAATTTTACTAAGTTGGTTTCTGCTTTATCCTGATAACAATCAATATGAACTTGATTGTTTTGGTATGTAATAGAAACTACATCGTAAAGCGTTCCTTCGTACGTAAATTCTTCTCCTTCATCTTCCCATGAAAAGGATTTATCTTGTATGTCATTACCGGTAGATATAAAATGAAATATTTGGGTAATATTGGATTGAGGATTTTGTAAAAGTTTGGTTCTAATTTCATTTTTTAACCCCATTCGATACCCGGTAACTATCAAATGATAACCGCCGGTGAATACCAAAAGGCAAAATAACAATATGACTGAGGCTGCTTTTTTCACTGTAAATGATTACACAAGATAACTTTCTGATTAATATGAAAATTATTTTTCCCAAAATACTTTTGCATACTACGGGCAGATAAAGGTTGGACAACCTATGGCTTATTCGGTAAAACCATTTATTTCATTTAATCTGGGCCTTAATCGCTGTTTACTTTTATTGAAGATATTTTGTCCCTTGTCCAATCCCTGACGTATGGCAGCCTGCCTTTCTAATGGCAGATGAATCGTATTTGCACATTCCTGGCTACAACAGCCTTCAAGTTTTTTGGCACAGTTACCACATTGAATAAAAAGCAGATGACAACCATCATTTACGCAATTGGTATGGGTATCGCAAGGTTGCCCACATTGGTGGCATTTAGAAATTACCTCTTCCGTAATTCTTTCACCTAAGCGTTTATCGAAAACGAAATTTTTCCCTATAAATTGAGGTTCCATTCCCATTTCCTTAGCCTGGTTTGCATAATTAATGATGCCTCCCTCCAAATGGAAAACATTTTGAAACCCTTTATGTAACATATAGGCACTGGCTTTTTCACAACGAATACCGCCGGTGCAATACATAATAATATTTTTATCTTCATTACCTTTGAGCATGTCTGCCGCCATTGGTAACTGGTCGCGAAAAGTATCTGAAGGAACTTCTAGTGCATTTACAAAATGACCCACTTCAAATTCGTAGTGGTTTCGCATATCGACAACGATGGTATCTCGATTTTTTAGTAAGTCATTCATTTGTTGTGCATTCACATATTTCCCTTTGTTCTCCATGCTGAAAGATGGATCATCAATTCCATCAGCAACAATCTTATCACGCACTTTAATTTTAAGCACCCAGAAACTTTTTCCATCATCATCAACCGCTTTATTTAAGCGGATACCATTCAAGGGTGGAATAGAAAATAAAAATGCAGTTACATTTTCTAATTGATTTTCAGGAAGGCTGATTTGTGCATTGATACCTTCTTTAGCAACATAAATTCTCCCGAACACCTGTAAATTATACAAGTTTTTATACAAGTAATCCCGAAACTCATTTGGATTCAGAATAGGGAAATAACAGTAAAAACTGATGGTTATTCGTTGGAAGGTTTCTTCCATTAGCCGATGTTTCAACTCCTCATTGGAGACACGGTTGTGTAGTAATGACATATGTTTTCATTTTAGACATGCTAGCTCGACCGAGCAGGATTTGTGTCCTCACAAATCCATACGCATCTAATGAAGAAGGCTACTAGCATGTTCCATCAATAATAGGAGCCACTTGCAGGGTGGCCAAAATTTCGGAACAAAGATAGGGAAAGGAGTTTGTG
>JAYTSC010000254.1:0-2591 GCA_043745885.1 Bacteroidota bacterium
CCTCCTGTAAAAGATCCGGTAAAACCTACAGCTGCCGTGTGGGGATTTTGTACCAATTGTTTTCCGGCCTCAAAAGAAACATCAACCACATGCTGAAAAGTAAATTCGGGTATACCACAGGTTTGAATCGCAGATTGAATGGCTTCAGCAACCATACATGAAGTTTGCAAATGTGCAGGATGGGCTTTTACCACTACAGAACAACCACTTGCCAATGCACTGGCCGTATCACCCCCGGCTGTTGAATAAGCATAAGGAAAATTACTTGCTCCAAAAACAATGACAGGGCCCAATGGAAACAGCATTTTCCTAATGTCAGGTTTTGGTGGCGTTTTATCCGGGATGGCTGTATCAATACTGGCTTCCACCCAACTGCCTTCGCGTAACATTTGTGCAAATAAACGAAGCTGCATGGTGGTTCTTCCTCGCTCTCCCGTTAATCTGGCAAGAGGGAGATTGGTTTCCTCAGCCGTTTTATTTAATAAAGATTCACCCAGTAATTCGATATTATTAGCAATGGTTTCTAAAAACAAGGCTTTTGTTTCCGGACTTATTTTCTGATAATTGTCAAATGCATTTGCTGCATGTAGCATTACTGTATCAATGGATGGGATATTGTTTGAATGATTATTCATACGTAAAGTTAAACACTTAAATGTAAATACTCAGGAAGACGAGGTCTAGATCCGATTCCTTTATCAATCGTTTGTAAAACAGCTTTTCTTTCGTCACCAACCAATGTTAAACGAGGAGGTCTAACAAATTCAGAACCAATACCGGCTTGGGTTTCAGCCAGCTTAATGTATTGTACCAGTTTGGGATGTATATCTAATTCAAGCAAAGGCATGAACCAACGGTAAATAGCGGTAGCTTCTGCAATATGCCCGGCTTTAACCAATCGATAAATAGCAACGGTTTCTTTAGGGAAAGCACATACCAATCCGGCTACCCATCCATCTGCACCCAAAACCAATTCTTCCATTGCCAACGTATCTACACCACATAATATTTTGAATCGATCTCCAAATCGATTTATCAATCGGGTTACATTGGTTACATCACGTGTTGATTCTTTGATGGCAGTAATATTAGAACAAGCAGTAAGTTCTTCAAACATATCCGGTGTTACATCAATTTTATAATCCACCGGATTATTATAGATCATAATGGGTAGGTCGGTAGATTTTGCAACGGTTGTAAAATAGGTTACTGTTTCGCGGTGATCACTTTTATAGCGCATCGGGGGAAGTATCATAATGCCTTTTGCACCCCAGGATTTGGCATAAGCCGCTTGTTGCAATGCCTCTTTGGTACTTCCTTCGGCTATATTGATGACAACAGGAACCTTTCCTGCAATTTTTTCAATTGCAAACTTAACCAGGGTTTCTTTTTCATAAGTACTCAATACACTGGCTTCTCCAAGAGACCCACCCAGAATAATTCCATTAACACCTGCATCCAATTGAAAGAGCAAATTTTTCTCGAACAAAGGTAGATCCAGTTTATCATCGCTGGTAAACTTGGTAGTAATTGCAGGGAAAACGCCTTTCCATTGAATTGACATAAAGTAGATTTTACAACAAAGATACAAAGGGCTATGTATGTTTTATAATCGTGAATTAATCAATACTAATACTATATTATCCAATTTTATTAAACAATGAATAAAAATAGATTAATTTAGCATGAATGAAAGTGGTTCCTTTTAAAATTCCCAAAAAAGAACATGAAGCAGTTAAGGTTCAAATAGAAAGCCTTCCTCATTTTTATAACCACTTACACCAACATCCTGAAATACAATTAACGCTAATTAAAGAGAGCGGTGGCACTTTACTTGCCGGTAATTATGTGGGCAGATTCGATGAAGGAGATGTTTTAGTAATGGGTTCTAACTTACCGCATATCTTCAGAAACGATCCCATTTATTTTACAAAAAAATTAAGGGCCAGATCCACCAGTCTTTTTTTTGATGAAACTATTTTAGGGAATCAATTCTTACAAATTTCTGAAACCACTACCCTACTCCCATTTCTGAAAAATAGTATGGGTGGTTATCGAATGGTAGGAAATAAAAAAAATTGGTTGCGGGAATTGATGCTTGCTATGGAAAATAGCAAGGGATTTGACAAACTCATTCTTTTTTTGGAAGTATTAAAGCTTTTGGCAACCAAAAAAGAAATGATCATACTATCCACTTCCCAACAACAAAAAGTGATTGGTGATTTTGATGGAACAAGAATTAATAAGGTATTGGAGCACACATTTAGAGAGAGCCACCGTAATATTATGTTGGCAGAAATTGCAGCCGTGGCTAACCTAACCGAAGAGGCATTTTGTAAATATTTCAAAACCAGAACCGGAAAAACCTATGTCAACTTTCTCAATGAAATAAGAATACAAAACGCTTGTAAACTTTTATTAACCAATGATCAACCCGTGTCACTCATTTGCCATGAAACAGGTTTTAATAACCTCTCTAATTTCAACAGAATATTTAAGAAAATTATAGGAATGTCGCCAAGGAGGTATAGAGAAGAAAGTAGATGATATTTTGAGTTAAAAATTAATAGTTAAAAGATAATAGTTACTTA
>JAYTSC010000255.1:0-1821 GCA_043745885.1 Bacteroidota bacterium
CGTTATGTTACGGGGTATTAATCCAAATTTCTCTGGGCTATTCCCCACTTGTAGGAAGGTTGTGTACGTGTTCCGCACCCGTTTGCCGGTCGCCGCCCAGTATTGCTACCTGCGCTGCCCCACGACTTGCATGTATTAAGCCTGCCGCTAGCGTTCATCCTGAGCCAGGATCAAACTCTCCATTGTAAATGATGTTTGATCTGACTATTAACTCTCAATAAATTGAAATTAACGTCGGATATGTTGTTATTTTTTTTGATTGCTGTAAACCTTACCATAAAACTTCACGTTTTATGCTGTTGTTGCTTCCAAACTTTCAAAGATCTTTTGGCTTTACTTGCCACCCTTTTTATTGGGGGTGCAAAGTTATGTGCCTTTATTTTAGTAACCAAAATTATTTGAATAAATCTCAAACTTTTTTAGCCTTAAATAACCGTTTTAGAACTCCCGTTTTTTTTAACGGGCTGCAAAGATAAGGGTCTTATTTTCTTCACCAAATTTTATTCAAATTTTTTCTCGCGCACTTCCTCTTTTTCTGCTTCAATGAACATCCGTTTTTGTTGAACGGGCGGCGAAGATAGGATTGTTCAGTTAATCACCAAATTTTTCTTTAAAAATCAGGAATTTTCTATTTGCCTTCTATTCATTTTTGTTTGCAAAGAACATCCCCTTTTTATAAAAGCGGGTCGCAAAGATAAGCCCGCTTTTCGCTTATCCAAATTTTTTTACAAACTATTTTAGCCTATACCGCCCAAAACCTTTACCAGCACAGCTATGGGCATCAAAAAATATTCTAGAATTATTCGAATTCTTCCGGAATTCTGTAGTTATACACAGTAGATTAAATGTAAATCAGAAATCGGGGCGTTCTTATTGTCCAAAAAAAGGGTAAACTTTTCCGCTCACTATGGTATTTGAAGAAATGGCTTTAACGTATCCTTATACATTACCCTGTTCAAAAATAGCCCTTGACCCCATGTAGAAAAGTCTGCTTTTGTACAATCTCTCCCTTCAATAATCTCCCTGAAAGCGGCTATATCAATCTGCTCTCGCCCTAATTTCAACATGGTACCTACCAAACCGCGTACCATTCCCCTTAAAAAACGATTAGCCATCACCGTATAGATTAGTAAATCTCCTCTTTGTACCCATTCAGATTGTTCAATAATACACTGAAAAGACTTCACCTGCGTATTTCGCTTTGAAAAACTGGTAAAATCATTATACTCCATTAGTATCTTAGCGGCTTGATGCAGTAATTCCATATTTAATGGAAAGGGGAATAGCCAAGCTCGGTCGGCTAAAAATGGATCTTTCTTTGTATATATGAAATATTGATACTCCCTGGCGATGGCATCAAACCTAGCGTGTGATCCTTGCGGTACCTGATAAATTCCTTTAATAGCTATATCATTGGGAAGAAGTGCATTTAAATTGTAAATCGTTTTACGTTCGATAATTTGTTCTGTATCGAAATGAAAGAAATTCTGAATGGCATGCACGCCGGCATCTGTTCTTGAAGAACCGGAAAGGGCAAAAGGCTGTCTGAATATGATGTGTAAAGCTTTTTCTACCTCTTCTTGAATTGTATGGGCATTCTCCTGCACCTGAAAACCACTATACATTTTGCCATGATATGATAGTTCTAGAAAATAACGCATCAGGGATTATTTTGTAATGGCCATTTTCTGAAATCGAGAAACATCAGCAACAAAATAGGGAAGTAAATGATCCGGTTTTATAGATGGAAAAGACAATTCAATATTTTTAAAGGAGATTTTATTTTGCTCAACAACTTTCGGAGTCTCAATTTTCATGTTT
>JAYTSC010000256.1:0-4336 GCA_043745885.1 Bacteroidota bacterium
GCTTTTGCAATTCCCATGCTACAATTGATGCAACAGGCTAAAGTTGCCGGCAATAGTGTAAAAGGAATCAAAGCATTAATTCTTACACCCACACGCGAATTGGCTATTCAAATTGATGAAAGTTTTGCAGCTTATGGCAAACACATTGACCTTAAGCACTTGGTAATTTTTGGTGGTGTTTCACAACAGTCCCAAACCAACGCTTTACGCAATGGGGTGGATATATTAATTGCCACTCCCGGCAGATTATTAGACTTAGTTGAACAACGCTTTATTAACTTATCGCAAATTCAATTATTTGTTTTAGATGAAGCTGACCGTATGTTGGACATGGGTTTTATTCACGATGTAAAAAGAATCATCACTAAAATACCTGCTAAAAGACAAACCCTTTTCTTTTCGGCTACCATGCCGGCTGAAATTGCAAAACTATCTAGCTCTATTTTAAGTAACCCTGCTAAAGTTGAAGTAACCCCTGTTTCTTCTACAGCAGAAACCATTCAACAATCGATGTTCTTTGTAGAAAAAGAAAACAAAAAACATTTATTGATACACTTGTTAAAAGATAAAGCCATCCAAAGTGCTTTGGTTTTTACCCGTACCAAACATGGAGCTGATAAGGTTGTGAAAGAACTTAGCCGCGCAGGTATTGGTGCCGAAGCGATACATGGTAATAAATCACAAAATGCACGTCAACGTGCATTGGGTAATTTTAAATCCGGTCATACAAGGGTATTGGTGGCAACTGATATAGCTGCCCGTGGTATTGATGTAGATAATCTTTCCCACGTAATTAATTTCGAATTGCCCAATGTACCCGAAACCTATGTTCACCGTATTGGCCGTACAGGCCGTGCCGGGGCAAGTGGTATTGCATTTTCATTTTGTGATATGGAAGAGAAAGATTTTTTGCGCGACATACAAAAGCTAATAACCACTTCAGTTCCTATTGTTACAGATCATCCATTTGCAATGAGTGACACATCCTTGGTATTAAATAAATCTTTAGTACAAAAACCTGTTCAAAGACATCATCCCAATAATGAACGCAGATCATTCCGGGGTGGAGATAGTAGAAGGTATTCGGGTAATAGTTCATCGAATAGACATCAGTAAGTAGTAAGTTATAAGTAATAAGGAAAAAGTAATAAGTATTAGTTAGTAATTACAACTATTGTGCCCCAACTTATTACCTAAAACTTATTACTTACAACTATTTCGCTTAATTTAGTTGTCTATGATTAAGCGAAATAGTTTTTTTATTGCCGGTCTAATAATAGGTATTTCTGCCTTTGGTCAAAATAAGCAAATCAATCAATCTGCCTATTTTCCCTCCGCTCAAAAATGGGAACAAAGATCTCCTGAAGTATTTGGGATGGATACGAATAAAATTCGGGAAGCCATTGAATTTGTGAAAGCCTCTGAAACAAAGAATCCACGGAACATGGAAATCAGTCATTACCAAAGTTTTGGGAAAGAACCTTTTGGTGAGGGCATAGGACCTTTTGCAGAACGGGGTGATCCTACCGGCTTGATAATTTACAAAGGATATTTGATTGCTTCTTGGGGTGATCCCTCACGTTGCGATATGACGCATAGTGTTACCAAAAGTTTTTTATCAACAGTAGTGGGTCTTGCCGTTGATCAAGGCTTGATTAAAAGTGTAAATGATATAGTAGCCAATTATGTTCCACCTATAGAATTGTATACACCCGGTCAGGTAAATCGTTCTGCTGATTTATATGGTCAACCACAACTATTACAACCTTTTGCAACGCCACATAATCAAACACTAACCTGGGATCATTTGCTAAGGCAAACCAGCGATTGGGAAGGAACACTTTGGGGTAAACCAGAGTGGGCAGATAGGCCGGATTCTGATCCAAGCAAATGGATTGGAAGAAAAAGAAATACCCCCGGAACTGTCTATGAATACAACGATGTTCGCGTCAATGCACTTGCTCTGGCAGCCACCAGTGTTTGGCGAAAACCTTTGCCGCAGGTACTCAAACAATATATCATGGATCCCATTGGCGCTTCCAATACCTGGCGTTGGACTGGTTATAGAAATTCATGGATTGTATTGGATGGACAAGCCGTGCAATCGGTAAGTGGTGGTGGACATTGGGGCGGGGGAATGTTTATCAATGCTTTTGATATGGCACGTTTTGGCTTACTCACTTTACACAAAGGCAATTGGAATGGGAAACAGTTAATTAGCGAACAGTGGGTGAAACAATCCTTAATACCTACTTCAGTAAAAACGGATTATGGATTTATGAACTGGTTTTTAAATACAGATAAAAAACTATTACCCGATGCACCTGCATCAGCTTTTATGCATGTGGGTAATGGAAATAATTTAGTTTATGTTGATCCCGAACATGAACTGGTTGTTGTGGTAAGGTGGATTATTGACACCAAAACAATGAATAGTACTATAAAGAAAATTATAGAATCACTACCTAAATAAAAGTACAGACCCTATTTCTATTGCACTTTCCTATTTCCTCGCTAAAATGGGTATCGCCTAAAATTTTACTAAATTAATTTTGTTATCTTGTGTTTCCATTATCCAAGGCAACAAATGTTTACTTTAACCGAAACAGATTATTTCCAAGATATTACATTCCTAAAATCCATCATTTCTTCTATTGAAGAAGGAGTGATTATTTTAAACGATCAAGGCAGAATAGTAAGTTCTAATAAACAGGCCGCTTTTATTTTAAACATTACCCAGGAGGAATTAATGGGCCGTTCCCCTGAAGATGCTTCCACATGGAAGGCTATCTTTTTGGATGGGAGTCAAGCACTCAATGAAACACATCCGGTAAGTGTAACTTTGAAAACAGGAAAATCACAAAACAATGTTATTCTGGGAGTAGAAGTTGGGAATGATGAAATCAAATGGCTTTCCATAAGTTCGAAGCAGGTAAAAACGAATACGGGCGAAAATTTTGTGTATGCCCGATTTGCAGATGTTACAAAAACCATTTGCATAAATAAATCCTTGGTTGATGAAAAAGAAAAACTAAAGGAAAGCGAAGAGAAATTTTCAAAATCATTCCACAATACTGCAATCGGAATGGTCATCGTGACTCCCGAAGGCAACTTAAAAGAAGTGAATGAAGCTTTTTGTTTGATTGTAGGTTATTCCCGTCTTGAACTTTTACAAAATTCTTTTCTGCAAATTACACACCCCGATGATTTGGCAAAAGATGTTGCCTTCGCGTGCAGTCTATTAAACAAAGAAATAGATCATTGTCAATTTGAAAAGAAATACATTCATAAAAACGGACAAATCGTTTGGGCATTTCTTTCGATATCATTGGTTTGGAATTCGGCAGACGAAGCACAGTTTTTTGTGTCACATATTCAGGAAATAACGGAACTAAAAAAGCTCAATGGTCGATTAGAAGAAAGAAATAATGAATTGGAGAACACACAAAAAGCATTAAAAAGAAAGATCAGTCAGTTAAGGGATTTTGCAGGTATCATAGCCCATGATGTTCGAGGACCAGCTGCGAATATTAAAAAAATGTTGGAATTACATGAAAGTTCAACCGATGTGGAAACCCGGAATAAAGCTTACGATTTACTTAAAAAAACAAGTAATAATTTAACTGTCAATCTGAACGAATTGATACATGTTCTTCAGATTCATTTAGAGAAAGAAATTCCCTATTCAGATTGTGCGTTACAAAACATTACAGACATCGTTTTACTTCATTTTCAGGAAAATATTGAACAAAGTCAGTCACAAATTATTTTTGATTTTCAAATTCCCATCCTTCGTTATCCTAAAATATACTTGCAAAGCATTCTATATAACCTAATCAGTAATAGTCTAAAATATACCCGTAAAGAAGTAATACCTGTAATACAAATCAGCAGTTTTGCAAAAAACAATCATAATTATCTAACTGTTTCAGATAATGGATTAGGTATTGATTTGAACAAATTTGGGAAGTCACTCTTTCAATTTAAGAAAAGCTTTCATGCTGGTTACGACAGCAAAGGCATAGGTCTTTACCTGATTCGCAACCAAATTGAAGATTTGGGAGGAAGTATTTTTGCAGAAAGTGAAGTGGATAAAGGAACCAGGATAACGGTAGGCTTTTAGCCCCTAAACCAAAAAATACTATTTTTTTTCCCAAAACCCCCTATTTTTGCCCCCCGGTTAAGGTTAGTATTAGACTTAAAATCCCAAACTACCAACCCCAAACCCCAAACTCATAAGCGGATGTGGCGAAATTGGCAGACGTACCAGACTTAGGATCTGGCGCCGTAAGGCATGCAGGTTCGACCCCTGTCATCCGCACAAAACCTTCAGATG
>JAYTSC010000257.1:0-3699 GCA_043745885.1 Bacteroidota bacterium
GTTAAGGCAAAACGCAAATAAATCATTTCAACAATGGCAACACCAAAAGCAAATTGCCAGGCTTTGGTAAATCCCTCTTGTAAACCTATCTGGGTGGAGATGAAGCTCATATTTCCGAGAGGTAATTGTCCAAGAAAACTGACCAGGAAACCCATGAAAAGTAAATAAGCCATCATAGTTTGAAGATAGGACAATTTGAAATGATGAAATGATGAAATATGAATGATGAATGATGAATGATGAATGATGAATGATAAAAGAATAGTGGTTTTAGTTAAATAGATTAGTGATCATTTTTTAAATATTTATTGAAATAATTCCTATTCATCCTTCATAATTCAAAATTCATAATTTTTTGGCCTATTTTCGTACAAAGGTTTCTTATGAAAATAAATACCCTAGCTGAAATGCTAGCCAAAGGAGAAACACCGGATATTTTATTTTGGGTGGGCTGTGCGGGAAGTTTTGACCAACGTGCACAAAAAATTACAAAATCTTTTGCATCGATTTTAGATAAAGTCAAAATCAATTATGCCATTCTGGGTAAAGAAGAGGCTTGTACAGGTGATCCTGCAAGAAGAGCAGGCAATGAATTTCTTTTTCAAATGATGGCATACCAAAATATTCAGGTTTTAAATGGCTATGGTATAAAAAAAATAGTGACTACTTGCCCGCATTGTTTCAATATATTAAAAAACGAATATCCTGAATTGGGAGGGAATTATGAAGTTATTCACCATACTACTTTACTACAGCAACTGATAGATGATGGTAAAATAAAAATGAAAGAAGGTGGAGCCTTTAAAGGCAAGAAGATATCTTATCACGATAGTTGTTACCTGGGTCGAGCAAATAATATTTACGAAGCTCCTAGAAAGGTTTTGGAAGCATTGGATGCAGAATTGGTTGAAATGAAGCGTTGCAAATCTAATGGATTATGTTGCGGTGCAGGGGGTGCCCAAATGTTTAAAGAAGATGAACCCGGACAAAAAAGAATTAATATAGAACGTGCAGATGAAGCCTTGGAAACAGGTGCCAGTTTTATTGCTGCTGCCTGCCCATTCTGTAATACAATGTTGACTGATGGGGTGAAAAACAGGGATAAAGAGAATGAAGTAGGCGTGTTGGATGTAGCAGAAATGATTGCAGCCTCTATGGAATAGTTTTACAAGTAAAGTATGAAATCAGTAATTTTGCCCTATGAATTTCGAATACAAACACCTTATCCCGGAAGACTTTCATTCTCAATCTCGGGTATGGATATACCAAAGCAGTCGATTATTTCTTATCAGCGAAGCGATAGAGATTGAAGACATGTTGAACAGCTTTGTAGAAAATTGGAACAGTCATGGTGAAAAGGTGAAAGGATATGCCCATCTTTTATTTGGACAGTTTATTGTATTAATGGCCGATGAATCTCAAACAAGTGTAGGCGGTTGTAGTACGGATAGTTCGGTTCATTTGATTAAAAAAATTGAGGCAGCTTTTCAGGTTGATTTATTTAACAGGCAGAGCTTGGCATTTGTGATAAAAGAAAAAATACAAACCATCCCCCTTGCTCAATTAAAGTATGCATTTGACAATGACTTTATTGGTGCAGATACTTTGTATTTTAATAACCTTGCAGGCACAAAAGAAGCATTAATAGATAATTGGATGATTCCTGTAAAAACAAGTTGGTTAACTCAAAAACTTAATATACCTGAGAAGGTTAATCAGTAAGTTTTCAATAGAATAAAGTCTGAAGACTATTGTCGGATTTTATAGAATTGATTAAATTATTTCCCGCTAAATTTTTTCAAAGCATCCATTTTATCCTTATCAGTCAGCTTGCTTTTTACAAGTGTTCTACTTAATTGGTAACTCAATGATACTCTGAAGTTTTGGGTATTTGTTATACTATAACTCTCAATAATAAAGTTAGATCCTGCAGAATAACCGTGGTATCGTTCTAATCCAAAAGGATCAATAGCTGAAACGCCAATCATTAATCTTTTGTTGTAAAATTTTCTAAGTACACTTATGCTCATAGTTATATTGCTTTGTACTTTACCTTGTGGATTAGCAAAACTATTGTATCGGTTATTGGCTTCAATAATGGTTAAGTTATCAGGGGTATAACTATAATTAAAAGTTGTATAAAATCCACCGGCATCAACATATTTATATAATAGTTTTTCTCTTTCACTATACGTATTATAATGATAACCTGCACTAATGTTAATTCGAAAGTTTTTGGATAAGTTACAACCTGTCCAGAAACTACCTAGGTACTCTTCCTGATCAGAAATATTTTGAAAAGTAATCTGTGTTTTACCACTATCTACCAAGGTCCGTATTGAATTAAAAACATTACTAACCCGATTATACCCCAAAGAACCATTGATACTGAATTTATTTTTTACATAGCTTAGATTAAGATCTAAATTATTAATAAGTGACGGTTGCAAATAAGGATTTCCAAATCGGATATTATAGGGATCGCTATAATCAACACTAGGATTCAATTCCAGCATACCCGGACGTCGAATGGTTTCCCGGATTACAAACGACATATTGAATTGTTTATTAAATTCTTTACGAATCGTGAGACTAGGTAAGATTTGAAAATAGGAATTGTTGGCATCCGGGAAATTCCCTTTCACAAACTGAAAATTAACGGAGGTATTTTCAGCATTCACCCCTCCAATAATTCGCCAATGGAAGGGCAACCCAATCACTAGGGCAGCTCTCATCATAAAAATGGATTGATGATAATAAAAGTTATTACTCAACAATGCATTAGCGATAAGCATCTGGTCTGTTTTTCGTAAGAACTCTGTACTTAAAATATTGTGATATACATTTGAGTTAAAGGAGCTACCAACAGTTAAATAAGTTGTACCTGTATCGTTCAGTGGCTTATTATAATTTCCATTTAAGTAAAATGAAGTAACAAAATTATCTGTTATTTGAACCTGTGTTGAATCCAGTCCTGTAGGCAAGAAATCAGCTTGAAGAAATTGTTGGTAAAAGTCGGCGTTATTCTCATTTTTGCTGAAAGTTATACCACTGTATACCTGTAATTTTTCAACAGGATTTCTGCCTTTCCACTGATAAGAAGTAGAAAAGCCATGCGAATATCCATTACCGGCATACTGATTATTTCTGGAACTAGCTTTGTATACATTTAAAAGACTATCGCGGTTTGAGTACAAACGTATATTACTATTATTAAAATAATTAAGGTTTCCTTGGTAAACAAAACTAAGGTTAGCCTTTTTTGAAAAATCATAATCAACTTGCACCCTTGTATTGGGATGGCGGCTTTTATTGATAAAAGCAGATTGAGTATAAAAATAGTTAATAGAATCTTTATAAATATTCTGACGATGAGAATATGAGTTCCCTCTTACTTCCAGACGACCAAATCCCAAGCTAGAGCTAATATTCAATTTACTACTACGATAATTAAATATTCCTGAGATGGCAGCTTCATTCCTAGTACCTGCAGAAACACTTATTTTTTCATAAATACCAATCTTACCTTTTCTAGTAATAATATTAATAACACCTCCGGGATAAGTGGCATACTCAGGTGGAGGATTTAACATCACTTCCACTTTTTCAATTACGTTTGAGGGTAAACTTTCTAATAAATCGGCCAATTGTTGTCCGGTTAGATTCACAGGTTTGTCATCCATTAATATTAAAGGCTCT
>JAYTSC010000258.1:0-9193 GCA_043745885.1 Bacteroidota bacterium
ACGAAGAAAGGATGTGAAAGCAAGTTTAGTGCACTGGTAACCATTAATAGACCCCCCGTACCAACAAATTGCAAAGCGCAATTCACTTTCAGTATTCAAAACAAGATGGTGAAATTTATAAGTATCAATTCCACAGCCGGTAATGCACAAGACAGTATTATTTATAGGAGTTGGTATTTTGGAGACAGTTCTACAAATGTTCAATCAATATCTATCGACCCATCGCATAACTATGCAAAATCCGGAAAGTATTCAGTTACGCTTTATATCAAAACAAAAAATGGTTGCGAGAGTAAATTTACAGCTTATGTAGTTTTAGAAACTGTAACTTGTCGTGTAGAAGTTGTATTTAATTCAGAAAGAGTAACCCTTAAAAAAGTACAGTTCAACAGCAGTCTTAGCAAGGCACAAGCAGGAGACAGCATTATACAAAGGAATTGGAAATTTGGTGATAATACCGTTCTTTCAGGTAATGAAATCAAGCCATTAAAAGAATTTCCTTTATTGGGTGTTTACAATACTTGTTTACAGGTAAGAACATTGAATGGATGTGAAGCACAAGTATGTAAACAAACAGTTGTACAGGACACCCTAACTTTGACACCCGGTGCAGTTGATTTAATTAAAATCCTTAGTATTAATCCGAACCCGGTTATTACCAGAATGGTAACGACCATGTATAGCAGAAATACAAATGTTGAATCGGAGATCTCAGTGTATGATATTTATGGCACAAGAAAATTAGGTCTGAAAAAACTATTGGTTGCCGGGAATAATATTATTGAGATTAACACTGAGTTTTTACAACATGGTCCCTATTTCATAAAAGTTACTACAAAAAGCGGTTTTGATACCAAGGCTTTTTATAAACTGTAGGATACCATTAATAAATATGCATCATCAAAGCCCATGACCATCATCAAGATGACGGTCATGGGCTTTTTTTTTCAGAATTTGTTAAAAATAGGCTAAAGGATTACATATGAATAAACCATCGACTTTGACTAACGTCTATAAATTTTTAATCACTAAAAACCATTATTATGAAAAAAATTGTTTTTACAACCCTTGCATTATTTATTTTTTTGGTAGGATCATTTGCAAAAATACCTACCCATGTATTCTCAGACAGAAAGTTAGAAAGGAAAGATTTACGAAAAAACCATCATGAAATACACAAAGACAGAATGGAACGAAAAAAGGCTTTTACGCTTGGACAAAAACAAAAAGGCAAAGAATTGACAAAAGACATCAAAGCCGACAAGAAAGACATAAAAGAAGACATAAAAGAAGACATAAAGGAACTAAAAAAAGATGGCCAAAGACATCATAGAAAAAAAGGGTAATCAAATAATAGAAGTACCCGAATAAAAACAGGCTATAAAAGCTTCGAATTTTTTCAGCCGCTTTTTATTTCACATATTCACAAGATTAAATGTTTATTTTGTGGTCATGAAGAAATTTTCAATTTTCCTAGTCATTTTAATTATTTCATTCTTTGGACTAGCACATGAATTCTGGTTGCAACCAAGTAAATTTTTTTATTCCATTAGGGAAGTTGCCAAAATACGATTTGTTGTTGGTGAAAATTTTATTGGGGAAAACTGGGCTGGCAATCATGAAAAAGTTCAACAATTATTACATTATACACCGAAAGGTGAAATTCTAGATGTATCGGCAGGAATTTCCCTTAACAAAGGCGATTCTTTACTTTTGCCTTTAAAAGAAGAAGGCACACATATGGTTATATTTAACAGCTCGAATTCCTTTATTAATCTGGAAGCAGCTAAATTTAATAATTACCTTATTGAGGATGGATTGGATGCTACCTATACTTATAGAAATGCACATAATGAAACAGATATCAATGGAAAAGAATTTTATCAAAGAAGTGTAAAAACAATTTTACAAGTTGGTGACGAAATTAGCAATGCTTGTAAGTTTGCTACTACCCTTCCCTTAGATATTATTCCTGCTGAAAATCCCTATTTAATCCCCATTTTAGGTTCGAGTGAAAAGCCTTTAAAAGTTCAATTCAAGATTCAATTTAACAACAAGCCACTAATCCATGCTTTGGTGAAAATATGGTACCGTGTTCCAGGAATAGGTCTCAGGATGGATACAGTTAGAACCAATAAAAAGGGTTGGATTGTTATTGAAAGGCATCCGGGACCTTTTTTGGTGAGTTGTGTGCATATGGAAAGAATTCAGAATAATACTGAGGCAGATTGGCAGAGTTATTGGGCCAGTCTTAGTTTTGAGTATTCACAATTCTATAATCGCCCAAACATAAAGAAAGAAAAACAATAAAAACCTGAAATAAGACAGTTCAAACGCTATTCAAAAGGCAGTTTTAACCTATTTTTGCCGCAGATTTTAAAAACAGAAAACATTCCTATGGCAGTATTAGTGAATAAAAACTCAAAAATTATCGTTCAGGGTTTTACAGGTACAGAAGGTACATTTCATGCTACACAAATGATTGAGTATGGCACTCAGGTTGTGGGAGGAGTAACCCCGAATAAAGGTGGAACTACCCATTTAGATAAACCTGTATTTAATACCGTTGCCGATGCTGTTAGATTTACAGGGGCTGATGTTAGTATCATTTTTGTACCTCCTACTTTTGCTGCAGATGCCATAATGGAAGCTACAGAAGCTGGCATTTCACTGGTTGTTTGTATTACAGAGGGAATACCCGTTCAGGATATGGTGAAAGTAAAAAATTATTTAGCAGGAAAACCTACAAGACTTATTGGACCCAATTGCCCCGGTGTTATTACTGCGGGAGAAGCCAAGGTAGGTATTATGCCCGGATTCATTTTTAAACCAGGTAGAATTGGTATCGTCTCAAAAAGCGGTACCCTCACTTATGAAGCCGCCGACCAAGTTGTAAAAGCAGGTTTGGGCATTAGTACTGCTATTGGAATTGGTGGTGACCCCATCATTGGAACTCCAACAAAAGATGCAATAGAATTATTAATGAATGATCCTGAGACAGATGGTATTATCATGATAGGAGAGATCGGGGGAAGCATGGAAGCGGAAGCTGCCCGTTGGATAAAAGACAATAAAACAAAACCGGTGGTTGGTTTTATTGCAGGACAAACAGCTCCTCCCGGCCGAAGAATGGGACATGCAGGAGCCATCATAGGAGGAGCAGAAGATACAGCTGCCGCTAAGATGAAAATTATGTCAGAATGTGGTATTGAAGTAGTGGCTAGCCCTGCAGATATTGGCAAGACAATGGCAGCCATTTTAAAAAAATAGTTCTACTACATAAATAGCAAACAAAAAATCCCGGCAAGGTAACTTTCCAGGATTTTTTGTCGGTCTAGGGTTTTGTAATCCGATAACATTGAGAATATTTACTTCCCATACAATTTGTCCATAATTCTCAGTAAGCATAGAAAGCAACTATTGTGGCATTTTAAACACTATTAATGATTTAGTTATAAATTCAAGCATGATTTTACGTTGGGCTCTCCTTTGTTTTTTATCAGGATGGTTGATATCCTTGAATGCACAAATAAGAATTTCTTCGAAGAAAAATTTAAAATCGAAAAATACGATTTTTGAAGTACATGCAATGGAACCTAAATTTTTACGAGAAGGAGACAATATTGAGTTCAACGGTTCAATAGTTAATTTCAGTAAAAAAGAAATCACCGGGCAAATATTTTTGGAATTGATGGATGGCATAACCCATACTTCTGTTGACGGTTGGTTTCAGAATGTATTTCACTCACAATATTTTACGGTTGAATCAGGTAAAAGTATTGCGATCAAATTTCCCATTCAAATACCATTTAGTTTTAATAAGCCCTTAATTTGGCGAATGACAGCCAAAGCTGAGGGTTTTAGTGATGGCGAAGAAAATATCATTCCTGTTTTAACAAACCGAATGTTAGTAACAGAAAGCCTTCCACTCTTTTTAAAAAATGATACAATACAGAATTTTATATTCAATAAATTATTAGATAATAAAAGTGAAAGTCTGACTCATGAATCTATCACTGTAGAATATACCTCAAACCCTATATGGTATGCAGTTGGCGCTTTACCTTATTTAATGGAAGATAGAAACGAAAGTGTGGAGCAATCTTTTCATCATTTTTATGCTAATACATTAGCTACTTATATTATTAACAACCACCCAAACATCAAAAAAGTACTTAGCCAATGGAAAGCAGATTCAACTTCTGTAATAAGTAATTGGTATAAAAATGAAGAACTGAAACAAGTATTATTAGCCGAAACACCTTGGGTATTGGCAGCACAGACTGAAACACAACAGAAAAGCAATATTGCACTGCTATTTAATCAGCTGAATCTTACACAACAATCCAATCGATTTATCGATAAATTAATAGAAGCACAATTACCCAATGGAAGTTTTAGTTGGTTTAAAGACGGTACAGAAGACAGGAATATGACAAATTATATCCTTACCGGCATAGGAAAGCTAAAACATATTGGTGCCGTTTCACCTGAAATAAACACTCAGATCAAGACACTTTTAGTAAATGCATTAAAATATATGGATGAAAAAAACTTTGCTGACTATAATCAAATAATCGAAAACAAACCTAATCAAGATGCACAAGAAATCTCTAACAGAAATATTGACTACCTATATATGCGTAGCTTCTTCAGAGAGATTGCACAACCTTTCCCTGAAGCATTTGCTTATTTTTATAACCAAGGAAAAAGATTTTGGACTAAACAAAACAGTTATTATAAAGCTCAATTAGGATTGATTTTTTACAGAAATAAAGAAGAAAGTTTCGTCAACAGTAATATCCTTCCTGCTTTATTAGAGAATACAGTTTCAGACGAAAAATTAGGTATCTATTGGAAATCAACGAATACTAGGTATTGGTATCAATCTCCCATTGAACACCAAAGCATGATGATTGCTTTTATTTCGGAAATTAACCAGAACAAAAATAACCCGTCGATTACAAAAAAAATAGATGCGATGAAAACATGGCTTTTATTAAACAAACAAACCAATAACTGGAAAACAACCATTGCAACTGCTGATGCTTGTTATGCTTTATTATTAAACGGAACTGATTGGTTACTTCAGGAGAAAAAGATAAATATACAGCTTGGCAATAAAACAATTACCAACAATTATGATCAAACAACAGCAGGGTTACAATACTTTAAAAAAAGAATCGAGGGCAATCAAGTAAATGAAGAAATGGGCAAAATAAGTGTTTCCGTAATAGCTAAACAAACTGTTGACAAGTCTGGCCATTCTCCTATTTCTCAATCGCCTTCATGGGGATCTGTTTTTTGGCAATACTTCGAAGACCTCGACAAAATTACAGCTGCAGCAACTCCTATATCCATTAATAAAAAAATATTTATTGAAAAAAATTCTGCAAAGGGAAAAATATTAGATCTAATAAAAGATGGGGACGAATTAAAAATTGGCGACAAATTAATTGTAAAACTAGAAATCAATGCTGATCGTGACATGGAATACCTGCATGTAAAAGATATGCATGCCGCCACTATGGAGCCTTCAAATGTGATAAGTGGTTATAAGTGGGGAAATAGAATTGGCTATTATGAAACCACAAAAGATGCAAGCACTAATTACTTTATCAACTATTTACCGAAAGGGGACTATGTTTTCGACTATCCTATTTATATTACCCACACGGGTATTTTTTCAGCAGGGATTGCCAGTATACAATGTATGTACGCCCCGGAATTTACCAGTCATTCAGAGGGAATTAAGATAAGAGTTAGCAATCCATATCCCGGACAATAAAATGGAGAAATGTAAATTTTTTAATTAACAATTACCTTTTTTTAAATGTTTTGATAGGAAGAATATGAATGTTGACTACCTTATTATCGGTCAGGGATTGAGCGGCACTTTTTTAAGCTGGCAACTGTTAGAATCGGGTTGCTCGGTAATGGTAATAGACAAACCCAATCTCTTTTGTGCATCAAAGATTGCCAGTGGTGTTATCAATCCGATTACCGGAAGAAGAATGGTCAGGACCTGGGAAATAGAAACCCTGATGTCTTTTGCTGTTGAAGCTTATACACAGTTAGCCAAATTGTTGAATGAACCACTAATTAGACAATGTAATATCCTTGACTTCCATCCCACACCACAAACTAAAATTGCGTTTTCTGAGCGTTTGGCTTTTGAAAAAGAATACCTGCGTTTACCTGATAATGAAAGTAAATGGGACACTTATTTTAATTATCATTTTGGTTTTGGGGAAATTAACCCATGTTGGTTGGTTGATATAAACGCTTTATTAATCGGCTGGCGAAAAGTGTTACAAAGTAAAGAATCACTTTTAGAAGAAAGTTTTCATTGGGATGCCTGTACCATAAACCCTGATGAAGTTTCTTATCAGAATATTATTGCCAAGAAAATAATCTTTTGTGATGGGGTAGTTGGGTTTGAAAACCATTTTTTTAAGAAATTACCCTATACCAGAATGAAAGGTGAGGTATTACTAGTTGATATTCCTGATTTACCACGAACCCATATCTTTAAACAAAGTCTCAATATTGTTCCATGGACGAATGACTTATTTTGGGTGGGCTCTTCTTATGAATGGGAATTTGCGGATACTTTACCCAGTGATTCATTCAGAAAAAAAACAGAAACTGCTTTAAAACATTTGCTAAAACTTCCATTTACAACAGTTGACCATTTGGCATCTGAACGACCCGCAAATATAGAGAGGCGACCATTTGTTGGTTTACATCCTACAATGCCAACGGTTGGCATATTAAACGGATTAGGCACCAAGGGCTGTACTTTAGCTCCATTTTTTGCCTCTCAATTTTCCGACTATTTACAATATGGGCATCCAATACAACCCCTGGCGGATGTTCGTAGGTTTACTAAAATTTTAAGTTTTTGATTAGTTAAAAAAAATAATATTGCATCCAACATTAACCCTTAAATCTATTTGAATGGACAATTTTTCTAATTCTGGATCTATTATCAAAACATCCGAGGAAAACTACCATATTCCTACCAAATTTAGAAAGATGGAGAATTTACATATTGTTTTCTGGTTATTTAAGGATATCTCCTGGTGCATGGTTTGGCGTCCATTGGGTATTGCAATGATTTTTCCTACACTCATAATTTCTATTATTATTGCCTGGAGAACCAGACAATATATGTCTGAACGCTGCCACAATTTTGCGATCACATTTTGGATTTGTGCCAATTCTTATTGGATGGTAAGTGAGTTCCTTCATTTTGATACTTTACCGCTTTGGGGAGAGTATACCTTCAAACATATTGCATTAATCCCTTTTAGTGTTGGCATTCTTATTCTTGGTTTTTATTACCTTATATGGAGGCCCAGAAACAAGAACGAATTTGAAACTATGTAGCAAATAAACTTTTAAATTACCCTTTTTGCCGTTCAACACAGATGCTTTACCATTTGTGAAAGTGCAAGACCCGTTTGACCCTGTTCTGCTTTACACATTGATAGCAATATATATATCTTTACTGTATCAAAGTAAATGGAGCTTCGCTCCCATGAAATATGAACCACCTTCTAAAATTTCTGCTTTTTCGCTTTCGTCAACACGTTAAACCAACGGAAGTACACTTCGCTTAGTTCCAACAATCATTAAAGGTCAAAGACTAAACAGCAAAATTTGTTTTGAGTGATTCGTAATTGTATACTCGAAATAAGTATTTGATTTGATTTGGTTTATCTTTCCAATGAAAACTATTCCGCAGTCAAGGAACTATTGTAAACCCTATTATCAATTAATTTATTTATGCAGACTACAATGAAACCAATCGTTTTAGCGATTTTAGGAGCAGCCGCATTATTACTGCTTTTCTCTTGCGATACCAAACAAAATGAAGATATTACCCATTCCGTGAACAAAGAAGGTGCTATTGAAGCCGCAGTACAAGTGGAACATTTAGACAGTTTACATGATGTATTAATCACCACCCATAAAGTTTGGGCTAATAACCAGGAAGTAAAAACTTTACAATATAGAGATACCATTCCCGGATTGGGTAGTCATATCGCAGTGGCAGAAAACACTGATGGAGAAACCAAAAATGTTTCTGTGAAAAAAGAATATGAAATATTTATCACAGTTAAATAATGAACCCCAATGAAGAAATCAAAATATATAGAACTGGTATTAATAACTGCTGCTTTAGCCGGTTGCTCAGAAACTAAAAAAGACTGGGATGATAATAATAAAGTACATATAAGAAGTGATTCAACTGCCCCCTACACAAACGTTCATCATCACAATGGAATGGGTATAGGAACTGCATTGTTATGGTATTACGCCTTCAGACCATATGGCAATTATAACAATGGAATGTACCAACGGGCAGGCTACTATTCCGGTGCCATTCATCCATCATCAAATATTGGAAGTAATGCTTTTAAGGGTTCAGTTATGAGAGGAGGATTTGGAAGAGGGGGGTATAGTGTTTCTTCGTAGAGGAGTTTGGGGTTTGGGGTTAAGGAAATTTAGTAGCTGACTATTATGATTGGTGATAAAATATTTGTTTTTTTATGAAAAGGATTAAGATAAAACCTAGAAATCATTGGCAGACTGAAGTTGAAAAATTGGGTTTTGGCTTTCATACAACTAATGTTCCTTATTGGGATGAATCGGTGTATTATGAAATGGACTTGCGTGAGATATTACTCATTGAAAAAGCAACAACCGCAGTTTGGGACCTTTGTTTAGGAGGAGTGCAATATGTAATAGACAATGGATTATACAACAAATTCGGTATACCTGAATGGATGATTCCATTGATTGAGAAAAGCTGGTCAGAGGATCACCCTTCTATTTACGGTCGTTTTGATTTTTGCTTTAAAAATGGAGAAATAAAATTACTCGAATTTAATGCCGATACCCCTACCAGTTTATATGAAGCAGGAATTGTTCAATGGTTTTGGTTACAGGATTTTGATAAAAATAAAGACCAGTTTAACAGTATCCATGAAAAACTGATAGCCTATTGGAAATACCTGAAAAATTATCTAAAAAATGGCCCATTACATTTTAGCTGTTTAAAAGAAACACTGGAAGACCTGACCAATATAGAATATATGCGTGATTGTGCCATACAGGGTGGATTGGAGACCAAATTAGTTTTCATTGATGACATTGGATGGGATAGAGAAAGCAAACAGTTTTT
>JAYTSC010000259.1:0-3733 GCA_043745885.1 Bacteroidota bacterium
AAAATTATCTGGCACTCCCACCATCAATGGTTAAACATATTCCATTTACATAGGCAGCTTCATCTGAAGCAAGATAAACATATCCGTAGGCAATATCAATAGGTTTCCCCCAATGTCCGGCAGGAATCAATGGTGTGAGTTTTTGTTTTACCTCTTCAGGAATTGCCTTTGTCATTTGCGTTTCTATAAAACCAGGAGCAATACAATTGGCTGTAATGCCATACTTGCCTAGCTCAAGTGCCCAAACTTTTGTCATGCCAATAATAGCCGATTTAGTAGCTACATAATTGGTTTGTCCATAATTCCCCCTTAATCCCACATTGGACGATGCAGAAACAATTCGGCCATATTGTTGTTGTTTCATGTGATGGGCTACTGCCTGTGTACAATTGAATACACCTGTAAGGTTTACAGCCAAAACTTTATCCCAGTCATCCTGTTCCATTTTCAATAATGTTTTGTCTTTCGTGATTCCTGCATTGTTTATCAGAATATCAATTCTTCCAAATATTTTAATCGCTTGGTCAGTTGCCATTTCAACTTGTTTTTTATCTGCAACCGAAACAGATTGAAAAGTTACCTTGTATCCAGAATCAGTTAATTTCTTAGCCCATTCTTTTCCCTCTTCATTAATATCCCAAATGATCACTGTTGCACCTTCTTTTGCAAACAATTCTGTTGTTGCCCATCCAATACCTGCAGCACCTCCGGTAATAATGGCTATTTTGTCTTTGAGTCTCATAGTTTTTATTTTCAGTTTATACAATCAGGCTAATTAACTCTGCAACATAAGCAGGTTTTTCTGAACCTTCCAATTCAACAGTACAATTCAGAAAAAGTTTTACAGACCCATTCGGTTGTTCCTCGGCATTTGCAATAGAAGCCTGTAGCCTTATTTTGCTTCCCTCTTTTACAGGTGTAATAAAACGGGCTTTGTTTATTCCATAATTAAAAAATGAATGGATATCCTTTATTGTAATCAGTTGGTAAAGAAATTGAGAAACGAGTGACATGGTTAGGTAACCATGTGCAATTGTTTTACCGGCGGGTAGTAATGCTTTTGCTTTTTCAGTATCTATATGTACCCATTGAAAATCTAAGGTAGCCGCTGCAAAATCATTAATCATTTTTTGTGTAACGGTAAGCCATTCAGTCGTTCCTAAATTTTTTCCAATATGATTTTTTATATCTGGTAGTCCAAGAATAACCAGAGGTGTTTGATTCGTTTCTGAGGATAGATTGTGTATTGGCTCTTTTTTTTCTAAGCTAACCGGTTGCTCCTCCCAATTACCAATTTTAACGACTGCTTTTCCTTTTACATTCCTGTCGATAAGATCCTGTATCGCTTGTGCCCCATCTTCCAATGGGTATATTTTATGAATACTTTGTTTAATCTTTCCATATTGTAACCAAAGCAATAATTGTCCCAGATTCTCTATGCTTTTTGTAGGTTCATTTTCAGTAAAACTTCCCCAGAAAACACCTATCACTGAACAACCTTTTAGTAGTGGAAGATTATAAGGGAGCTGCGGAATTTCGCCCGAAGCAAAACCAACCACCAGGTACCGGCCTTTCCATGCCATAGATCGTAAGGCGAGCTCTGACATTTTACCCCCAACAGGATCATAGATGATATCAACTCCTTTATCGTTGGTGATTTCTTTTATTCGTGACCTGAGGTCTTCATTGGAATAATTGATCAAATGAGAAGCTCCTTTTTCTTTGCAAAGTTTCAATTTTTCATCCGATGAAGCAGCGGCTATTACGGTTGCACCCATCAATTTACCCAGTTCTACAGCAGCAATACCCACCCCACCAGCTGCACCCAATACTAATAAGGTTTCACCTGGTTTTAGTGCAGCTCTGTCTTTCAAAGCATGATAAGAAGTGCCATAAGTATATAAGGTGGATGCTGCAGTAATAAAATCCATTTCCTTCGGAATTGGGAAAACCCTTTGTGCATCAACTGCAACCAATTCTGCAAATCCCCCCGAGCCACATAATGCCAGCACCCGATCGCCTGGTTTCAAGTGTTTTACTTTTTCGCCAATTGCTAATATAGTACCGGAGACTTCGCCCCCCGGTGAGAAGGGCAGGGGAGGTTTAAATTGGTATTTATTTTGAATGATCAATACATCAGGGAAATTCACGCCACAAGCTTTGACCTCAATCAAAACTTCTTTATCATCAATAACCGGAGGGCTCATTTCCTGGTAATTTAATTTTTCGGGGTACCCATACTCATTACAAATAATTGCTTTCATACAAATGGTTATTGACTCAGCCATGAATTTACAATGATTCGTTGAAATGATACAGCTGTTTTATTCCCACAGTAAAGTTTATTTAAATGCCATTTAGTTAATGAGCGGATATTAAAAATGTATTATAGTTAATTTGTATGCGATTTATTATGACTCTTTTTGCAAACATTTGCATAAAAAATTGAGAATAAGTTACTTTTATATAAGAAAAATTAAAGTAATTGCTATACTTTTATAACAAAAATAAAATCAACCCAAAAAACAGATGATTAAGAAAGTACTTTGTGTTGATGATGACATGATTTCATTAACCATCTCTCAACTTTTATTAAAAAGAACCGGCTTTGCAACTCAGGTGGATACGGTTATAGATGGGAGTGAGGCGCTTGCGTATTTTGAAGATCTTTTCAAAAATGATCCTAATGCGATTGAAAATGCGCCTGAATTAATTCTTTTGGATATCAATATGCCCATTATGAATGGTTGGGAATTTCTTCAGGAATATACGCCGCTATATATTGAAAAATTGGCTAAAACCCGAATTGTTATTCTCTCTTCAACTATTGATCCTGAAGACTTTGCTCATGCAAAAAAGTATCCTTTGGTGGTCCAGTTTATCAGTAAACCTTTGAGTATTGAAAATTTGGAAGAATTAAAAGAGAATCCCAATATGCAATCTTTTTTCAAAAATTAGCATCCTCCAATCCTTTTTTTTACCATCAATTTGGTAAGAGATACAACATCAGTAATGCTTTTTTTATCCTAAAGCATAAAAAATAAAAAAGCTTTGTAGGAGAAATTTCTCTTCCTACAAAGCTTGTGTAGTGGTTAGCTACTTTTAATAAACACCTTTGCCTTTTTGGACCAAGGGCTTACCATTCATCTTTACAAAGGATATTGTATTTTAATTACTCCCATTCAACCAGAAACCTGAGATTAATTGGTAAATGTGATAACACAAAATAACGCAACAATAAGAATATAAACACTAATATTATTTGCCATATTTGAGTAGATGTTATAAATTTTTCATTGTAAGGGACGTACTACAAAAATGCCGTATAAGATGGACATGCATCCTTTTTTCCTAATTATTTGAAATGTTTTTATACATTAGTTCTATGAAAAATTACCAATATTATCTGCATCAAAGTTATGTCAGGAACATAAATGGTCTTTTTATCTTCCTATTTGTATTTACTGCTAATCTGGTTTTAGCACAGGAAAATAATTCGGTAGTTGATAGAATAGTAAAAGAAGCCACAAACAATTCTCAGTTGGAGAAAATGGCTCACGAACTTTTCGATAGAATTGGTCCAAGACTGGTTGGTACACCCCAGATGAAACAGGCCAATGACTGGGCTGTGGCTAAATATACCGATTGGGGTATTCCGGCCCGTAATGAAAAATGGGGGGAATGGAAGGGCTGGGAAAGGGGCATTACCCACATAGATATGGTAAGTCCTCGT
>JAYTSC010000260.1:0-1759 GCA_043745885.1 Bacteroidota bacterium
GCTGTGTTCAAGCAATAAGTGCAACACTTTGTTTTAGTAAATGTACCTCATTAGGTGTTTTGTATTCAAACTTTCTAACGGGTCTGTTATTAATCATTGTTTCTACTTTTTTCACATCATATTCAGTCACTTCTGTAAAGTCTGTTTTCTTTGGATAAAATCGTCTTATTACCCCGTTTCTGTTTTCAACACTGCCTTTATCCTGGGATGTATATGGTCTTGTAAAAAAAGTTTTTATCCCCAGTTCTTTTGCAATTTCATGATGTAAACCAAAGGCCTGATCATTATCAAAAGTCATTGTTTTCAAGTGCGGGTTATTTTTCATTCTTTTTAAAATCAGCCGCTTTATATGCTTAGGTTTTTTAGAGGTTATCTTATCTATTGTTGTAACTAATGAAGCTCTGTCTAACATTACCAGCAACCCACCCTTGTGATTTTTTCCTATGATCAGATCTACTTCAATATCGCCCAGTCTTTTTCTTCTGCCGGCTAATTTAGAGCGCTTTTCAATGGATATCCTGTCCTGTATTAAACCCCTGTTATCCTTGTAATTACCACGTTTTCTGCGCCTTTTACCGTGTTTCAAAAGCTTGTATACTGTTTTAAATTCCTTGTGTTCTTTTCTATTACTAAACTTTGCCTGCCATATAAATTTGTAAATAGTCTCGTGGCTTACACCTTTAATTTTCTTCCTTTTCCATGTGGCACTTATCAACTCCGGGCTCAGCTTTTCAACCGTCATTTTTTTTATAACATCCCTTTTCAGTTCCGCACAAAATGATATTCTTTTAGGCTTTGTTTTATGCCTGGTATCTGTTTTATTTTGTGCCTTTCCGGCACTATACTTTTTTGCGCCAATACCTCTTTTAGGAACGTTTCTGCTTAGCTCTCTACTAACAGTAGATTTGCTAACACCTATCGTTTTTGCTATCAAACTCTGATTGTGACCAGCAGCTTTTAATGCCTCAATTTGGTACCTTTGACCAAGGGTGAGCTGAAAATAGTTTTTTGTCATCGCAACACAAATTTCGGTTTTCAGTTTCATCCTCTCTGGATGGGTACCCCTCCAGAGAGGATGAAAACCATGTGTTGCACTTATTAATTGAACTTACATAATATGAAACAACTAATTTCTTTACTTATCACGACAACAATAATAACAACAATGACTCTTGCTCAACAATCATCCTTAAAAACTCCACAGGAAGAAATTATTGCCTTGGAGAAATCTTTCGCTGAGGCAATCAAAACTCAAGACACGGTTCAAACTAAAAAGTTTCAATCTGAGACGTACTTCCTGTCTATCGCAGTGCAAGGAATGCCTCTTCAAATTGTCCCAAAAGAACGATGGCTTTCTGGGTTAAAAGATTATGTAACCGAATCATTTTCCATTGATGATATTAAAGTGAATGTGTATGGAAATACTGCCGTAGCGATCTTGCTGTATTCACAGAAAGCAATTGTTCACGGACAGGATAGAAGCGCACAATTTGTGCTCACGGATATTTGGGTGAAGGAAAATAAACGTTGGATGATAGTAGAGAGACATTCAAGCCGCCCTGAAATGCCTGCAGTTACTCGTCCAAAATAAGTTAATGTCTTGTTTTTGAGAAAAAGTTGACGAAAATTTTTAAACTGATATTTTCAAGGTGACTGTAGCACATCCGATAACATAAGTATTTGCAAAAGCAGGGCTAGACAATGTAACATCAGTTATGTGCAAGCATCAGCAGTGGTTCGGGCTCGACGTTCAATGTTC
>JAYTSC010000261.1:0-4902 GCA_043745885.1 Bacteroidota bacterium
ATTATACACATCTATTTATGGAGCAAGTTAGTGTAAAAGATACACATTGGTAAATAAATCCCAATTATTTTTAAATAAATTGTTAGAGAGAAGGTGAAAAAGGTTAAAAATCAATCCCAATCCATGTTCTTTTGTTGTTTGCGTACTTTTCGAAGTTGAACCGATAGAGTTTTCCGGGTCGGTGAGGAACGTCCTGCTCCATTTCATCAATATCTATCAATAAATTCATAGAAGCGAATTTTTTTCGAAAATTTCTCCTGTCCAGGGATATACCTAATATGGCTTCATAAAGGTTTTGCAATTCCCGCAAAGAGAATTTATCGGGTAACAAATTAAACCCAAGCGGATGTTCTTGTATTCTTTTTTGTAACCAGGTATAACAGGCATCTACAATCTCAGAATGATCGAATGCCAATTCTTTTAAATTAGCAACATTGTGCCAGTTTAAATCATTGTCATGAATCTTTAATTCATGATGATTGATATTAAGCAAAGAACAATAAGCAATGGTAATCACTCGCCCCCCCGGATGCCGAAGTGGGTGGCCAAAAGCACGAACCTGGTCTAGAAAAACATCATTCATGCCTGTTCTTTCTTTTAAAACACGGTAGGCAGCAGCATCCAACTCTTCTTTCTCCTGTACAATATCACCTAATAAAGAAAGCTTATTACTAAATATTTCCAAGTCACTTTTAATCAATAATATTTTGAGTTTGTTTTGTTCAAACCCAAAAATGACACAATCAACAGTAAGGGGAACTTTAGGATAAGAATTAACCAATGCAATCGCATCCTTAACCATATGTGGTTCATGTAATACAAGCGGTTTTTTATTTTTCGGCATATCGTTTTATTAAATAACTAACAGGAAGTTTCCTGTTTTAATTGTTGGGCGACAAGATACAAGTTTTAAGAATTATAAGCGAATTTTTAAGATTTGATACTCATTAAAGAAGTAAGGACTTAACTTTAACAACCAATTTCGGACTATGTATACGAATGAACAAATAATGAACTTTCAGAAGCAAACAAAGGAATTCCTTTCCATGATGAAAGAGCATAGAGAAGCATTGGGGTCTGAAAATATTTCCATTTTACAAGAACTGCTTCGTTTTCATGAATACAGGTATTATGTTTTGAGCGACCCTTTATTAACTGATTTTGATTATGATAATCTTTACCAATTATTAAAAAAATTCGAAAACAAGCATCCTGAAAAGATTACACCTGATTCACCTACGCAACGGGTAGGTAACAGTTTGAACCAGCAGTTTATAACGGTACAACACTTGGTTCCCATGTTAAGTCTGGATAATAGTTATGATGCTGCTGACTTGACTGATTTTGACCGAAAAGCACGTGAATTAAGTAAATTAGACAGCATCGAGTATTGCATTGAACCCAAATTTGATGGTGCAAGTATTTCCTTAATTTACGAAAACGATCAACTTGTGAGAGCTACTACAAGGGGTGATGGTGTTGAAGGTGAGGAAATAACAATGAATAGTAAACAAATCAAATCGATACCTCTGTCTGCCTCTTTTTCGAAATATGGTATTCGTCAGATCGAAATTAGGGGTGAAGTTATTTTGAGCAAACAATCTTTTACTAATTACAATGCGCAATTAATAAGTCGGGGATTGTTGCCACTTGCCAATCCAAGAAATGCAGCTTCGGGAAGTTTGCGAATGAAGGATCCTAAAGTAGTAGCCCTTCGGAATTTGGATGCTTTTTTATATCATGTGAGTTATTATGTGCTGGAAGATAATAAAGATATGATGGATCATCATCTATCATCTAACACCCCTCCTACCACACATAGTGGCATGATTCAGCTTTTATGGGACCTGGGATTTCGTTCACCACAAAAAGAAAAACGAGTGGTCAGGGGTATTCAACCCGTAATCGATTATTGTTTTGAATTTGAAAAAATCAGAGACGACCTTCCTTATGAAATAGATGGTATGGTTGTAAAAGTAAATGATATTCATTTACAGGATCAACTTGGAATGACTTCTCACCATCCACGCTGGGCCATTGCCTTCAAATTTAAAGCCAGACAAGCCACAACAAAATTAGTGGGTATTGAATTTCAAGTGGGTCGTACAGGGGCTGTTACACCGGTTGCAAAATTAAATCCTGTTTATTTAGGAGGGGTAACCGTTTCAAGCATCTCGGTTCACAATGAGGAATATATCAGAGAAAAAGACTTGCTGTTAGGAGATAGTGTTTTGATAGAAAGAGCAGGTGATGTAATACCACAAATTGTAAAATCATTAACCCCTTTAAGAACCGGTACCGAACAAGTAATCATTTTTCCTAAACATTGTCCGGTATGTAATAGTGAACTCTTTAAAGAAGATACAGAAGCCGTTTGGCGTTGTATTAACATAGAATGTGAAGCACAGGTTGTTGAAAAAATGATCCATTTTGTTAGTAAAGATGCTATGGACATTAAAAGTTTTGGTGAAGCCAATGTTCGCAAGTTTTATGATATGGGATTATTGAAAGATATACCCGGTATGTATGCACTAGATTTTGAAAAGATAAGTAAATTAGAAGGCTTTGGAAAGAAAAGCTTGGAGAATTTAATGGCTGCAATAGAAGCATCAAAACAACAACCTCTTCATCGCCTTATTTTTGCCCTGGGCATTCGCTTCGTTGGTGAAACAACAGCCAAAACGCTTGCAAATGCAGTAGAAAATATATTTGATTTCAGAAACAAAACAGAAGAAGAATTGCTTTTATTAGAAGATGTAGGTATAAAAGTGGCAAAAAGCATTCACCAATTTTTTCAAAACGAGCAAAATATTTCCATGCTTCATCATTTAGAAATATTGGGGCTTCAATTAAATAATGTAAAAAAAGAAAAGGTAGGTTCGCATGCACTACAAGGTAAAACTTTTTTATTTACAGGTACCTTAACTAAGTTGAAAAGAAGTGATGCCGAAATATTAGCCGAACAGAATGGGGGACAAATCGTTAGTGGGGTAAGTAGTAAGTTAAATTATTTAGTTGTAGGTGAAGATGCAGGTAGTAAATTAGAGAAGGCCAAAAAAATAAATACCATCAAAATTATTTCGGAAGATGAATTTTTAGAACTTGTCACTTCAAAATAAAAATTGCGCATTTGCGTGCAAAATTTTCTCGCAAAGGCCAAAGGCGCGGTTTGATCGCTGATAAAACTATCATTATGTTACAACCAACAACACTCAAATTTTTAAAGGATCTTAAGAAAAACAATACACGTGAATGGTTTGAGAAAAACCGGAAATCATATGAAGCTGCTAAGGAAGATTTTGCTTCATTAATGAATTCTGTCATTGCTCATTTTGGGAAGAAAAACTCAAACATTGCCAATTTAACAGCCAAGGATTGTGTTTACCGTATTAATCGTGATGTTCGTTTCAGTAAGAATAAAGCCCCGTATAAAAATAATATGGCAGCCAGTATGATTAGTGGCGGGAAAAAATCAAATCTCGCCGGTTATTATTTACATATCGAACCCGGCGGGAAAAGTATTGTTGGAGGAGGCAGATATATGGTAGAACCCGATCAACTCAAAAAAATAAGACAAGAAATAGATTACTCTTGGAATGAATTCAGTAAAATTATTCATAATAAAAAATTCGTAGCCTGTTACAAAAATCTTGAAAAAGGAGAAGGGATGTCGCTTAGCCGAGAACCGAAAGGCTATGAAAAGAATAATCCCGCAATCGACTATATTAAATTGAAAAGTTGGGTGGCCATGACTTCTCTTTCTGATACAGATTTAACTAGTAAGGATTTGGTTAAAAAAATAACTACAGCTTTTGAAACATTACAGCCTATGATTATTTTTCTGAATCGGGCTCTGGAGGAATAGAAACGCTTATCAGCTTTGTTGCTGAACAAAAGTCCAACAACGGCGAAGTCCAACAACGGCGACCAACATTTGTGTTACAAATCATGTCACACATTTCCATCCTACCCTATCTCATTTACAACATCCCTTTGCTAATTAAATATTCCGCGATCTGTACTGCGTTAGTAGCAGCACCTTTGCGAAGGTTATCACTAACAATCCACATATTCAATGTATTGGCTTGGGTTTCATCTCTTCTTAATCTACCTACAAACACTTCATCTTTTTCATGCGCCCAAAGAGGCATGGGATACAAAGCTGTTGCGGGATCATCTTGTACAATAATGCCAGGGGCATTACGCAAAATATCTTTCAGTTCATTTAAATCAAAATCATTTTCAAATTCAACATTAACACTTTCGCTATGTCCGCCAACAACCGGAATACGAACCGTTGTTGCGGTTACACGTATAGAATCATCCTGCATAATTTTATTGGTTTCTTTAACCATTTTCATTTCTTCTTTTGTATACCCATTATCCAAGAACACATCAATCTGAGGAATGACATTCAAATCAATGGGGTATTTGTAAGCCATCTCTCCTTCAATACCTTTTCTCTCATTAAATAACTGGTCAACCGCTTTTTTGCCGGTACCGGTTACACTTTGGTAAGTACTAACCACTACTCTTTTTATTTTATATTTTTTATGCAATGGTTGCAGTGCCACTACCATCTGGATAGTAGAACAATTCGGATTGGCAATGATGAGATCTTCTTTGGTTAATACATCTGCATTCACTTCTGGCACTACCAATTTTTTGGTGGGGTCCATTCTCCAAGCTGAGGAGTTATCAATCACACATATGCCTGCATCCGCAAATTTTGGAGCCCACTCTAATGAGGTACTACCACCAGCAGAAAATATGGCAACAGCCGGTTGGGTAGCAATTGCATCAGCCATACTAACCACCGTATATTTTTTGCCTTTAAATTCCACTTCTTTGCCTACAGATCTTTCTGAAGCTACCGGTATTAATTCTGTAACCGGAAAATTA
>JAYTSC010000262.1:0-3736 GCA_043745885.1 Bacteroidota bacterium
CGCTTTTGAATACTGGATGGGCCCCTACCCTTTTTATGAAGACAGTTACAAATTAGTTGACGCCCCTCATTTGGGAATGGAACACCAAAGTGCCGTTGCATATGGCAATAAATACATGAATGGGTATTTAGGCCGAGACCTGAGTGGTACCGGCTGGGGTTTGAAATGGGATTTTATCATAATCCATGAAAGTGGGCATGAGTGGTTTGCCAATAATATTACCAGTAAAGACCTCGCAGATATGTGGATACATGAAGGGTTTACCAATTATTCAGAAACTTTATTTACCGATTATGTGTATGGTGCACAGGCCGGTAATGAATACAATTTTGGTACCCGTAAAGGAATCCGAAATGACATTCCTATTATTGGTCCTTATGGTGTAAATAAAGAAGGAAGTGGGGATATGTATCCCAAATCCGGCAATATGATACATAGCTTACGCCATTCCATGAATAACGATGAGAAGTTCAGGGAGATGTTGCGGTTTCTGAATAAAAAATTCTATCATCAAACAGTCACAACAGAAGACATTCAAAAAGTGGTGAGTTCGTATTTTGGTAGCAGTGTAAATAAAATATTTGATCAATATTTACGAACAACACAGATTCCAGTATTTGAATATTCAATTTCAGCAGACAAATCAACATTGAAATATCGTTATACGAATTGTGTAGATGGATTTAATTTACCGATTTTTATTAAAAGTGATTTGGGGGCAATATTATTAGGGCCTGAGTCGAATAAATGGAATTCGAAAACAATAAAATCCGGTGATGTAAGTCTGCTTAAATTAGATACCATCGAAAAAAACTATTATCTTAAAGTAAAGGAAGTGTTCGTAAACAAATAGGTAAAATATAACCGGTTATATTTGCACTTATCAAAGGATATACAATCCTAATTTTTATGCATAACCAATCGTTGTATTTTTCAAGTAAGTAATTCCAAGTCATTAAATTATTAATTTTTAATTATTAATTTCTAATTAACTCCCCATGGGTAGTATCCGGAAGCAAACCATCATTTCAAGTATATTAGTATATATAGGTTTCCTTATTGGGTTTATCAATAATTATTTTTATACTGCCAAAGTCCCATTCGGGTTTTATAGTGCAGGTAATATTTTTTCTCCGGAGCAGTATGCTTTAACACGTATATTTTTCGATTTTGCACAAATCATGCTGGCATTTGGTGCACTGGGGGTTATTCCTATTATCTATAAATTTTTCCCCTACTATAAAGATAACTTGGAAGCAAAAAAAATAGATCTCATGACGGGATCTTTATTGATTTCTTTAATTGGTTTTTTGTTGGTACTGGGTTCAGGTTTATACTTCCAACCCTTAATTGCGCGTAAGTTTAGTGAAAGATCTATCTTGGTGGTGGAGTATTATTTATGGATATTTCCTTTTGCAGCCGGAATGATCTTCTTTTCAGTACTTGAAGCATTTTGTTGGGCGATTCATAAAACGATTATTTCAAATTTCTTGAAGGAAACCGGTATGCGTATCATTACCAGTTTTCTGATTGCCTTGTATTATTTTAAACTCATTTCTTTCCCAAATTTTATTTATTTATTTTCTTTTTTGTACTTACTTATTTTCATTGTATTACTTATTTATTTATTAAGAACGAGGCAGTTACATTTTACTTTTTCCATCAGTAGGGTTACAAAGAAATTTTGGAAGAAGATGGTGGGTATGCAGGTTTTAATTTTTGGAGGAACTTGTATTGCAGCAGTTGCAGCAACTATTGATAGTTTGATTATTGCCAGTGTTAAGGGTTTGGCTACGGCCGGTGTTTTTATTTTTGCACAATATGCCGCAAACCTCATTCAGGTTCCACAAAGAAGTATTCAAGCTATCTCTGCAGGGGTACTTTCGCGCGCCTGGAAAGATAAAAACTATACAGAAATCAATCGAATTTATGAGCGATCCTGTATCAACCTTTTAATAATGTCTTTATTTATTTTTGGAAATTTATGGTTGAATGCGGCTCCTGCCATTCAACTATTTAAAATACAGGATGCTTATTCAGCCGGATTAGGTGTCATCTTTGTATTGGGAATGGTTCGGATTGTTGATGCAGGTACTGGTTTAAATGCAATGGTTATTGGCACTTCTACATTTTGGCGTTTCGATTTTTATAGTGGCGTAGTTTTATTGGCTTTTAGATTACCCCTTACTTATTTTCTAATAATCAAATATGGAATTATTGGTTCAGCTTTTGCAGAGTTGGCGGCTTATGGAGTCTATAATTTTATCCGATTCGAGTTCCTTCGTAGAAAATTTAATATGCAGCCTTTTTCTAAAAAAACAATCTTTACACTTATTTTGGCTATTGTGTCCTACGGAATTTGTTATTTCACCTTTAATCAAATGATAGGTTGGTTAGGACTGTTTTTAAGAGCCCTATTATTCTCCGGGTTAATGATTCTTGGTGTTTTTTATTGGAAATTAACGCCCGATGCAAGACAGTTGTACGACAATTTAATGAAAAGGTTACAGAATAAGTAATCCAACGGTAAAATCAGTTTTAATATGTATTCCCTATTTTATTTACTTCCTCTCCCAGCCCCTCTATATCTCGCCTGCCAATACTTATCATTCAAATCACTAATCATTACTCCCCCGGTGGTGGCAGCATGAACAAATTTATTATTGAGTAAGTAAACGCCTACATGTGATATGTCTTTGCCATTTGTATTAAAAAAAACCAAATCACCTTCTTTGATATCCTCCAATTCTGTTTTTTCAACTTGGGAAAATTGTTCTTGTGCAGTTCTCGGAAGGTTGATTTGATAAACATCCCGTAAAATCAATTGTGTAAAAGCGGAGCAATCTATGCAGTCTTCAGTTAGCCCTCCCATACAATATCTTGTACCCCACCATTTATCGATCAATTCCAATAAAGGAATATTCGTTAATTTTTCAACTGTAGCATCTGTAATGATGGCATATTTTAATTGTAAAATACTTGTATTTTCGATACCAATACCAACTGATCTGGATGCAAGTTTTGAAGGAACATTGTAAACCGACGGATTTTCTGGTTTTTTGTTACTTATCACTTTTGTATCATTTTCGGGTACAGCCATTCCTCCGGGCGTTACTTCAATTCCATTGATAAATTCCCTCTTTCCTGATGAAGTAGACCTTTTGGTTGAAATAGATGCGGTCGAATTGTCTTTTTCTGCGAGTTTGCGAAAAGAACTACAGCCGGTGAATAATACCAGTGTACAAAAGGCAATAAAGTAGCTATTTTTTTTCATCGGCAACTTTGGCAAGTTAAGTTCTATGAAAGAAATGAGATCACAGGTTGCATAACTTTTGTTTACCGGTTGTCTAAATACCCCAAATGTGGATAAGTTTAGGCATAAGCTATCCTGGATAATAATTTGTAAAAAATACCGGCATTGTGGAAAATTGAAGAGCAAGTAACTACTAGAAAATATCGATATTTGAAGTTTGGAACTTGTCTGTTTATTTACGGACTTCTCATTTTAAATTCCTTTTATTCCATGCCCCAGTTTTCACATCTTCATGTTCACACACAATATTCTCTTTTGGATGGGGCAGCTCCTATTGATGGATTATATAAAAAAGCCATTAAAGATGGAATGCCTGCCCTGGCTATTACTGATCACGGTAATATGTTTGGGGCTTTTAATTTTGTTAGTCAAGCCTGGAAAAATACAAAAGTAGTGGGTAAAGATGCCAATGGAATAGATATT
>JAYTSC010000263.1:0-4759 GCA_043745885.1 Bacteroidota bacterium
CGTAAACAAAACGAGTGTAACATTTTAATCAGCGATGTTGTTACAGGAAAATCGACTTCCATTTATCATGAAACAGATGCAGCCTGGATAGATGTTGCTACTTCTTTAGAAGACAAATTCTGGCTAAATAATGCCAAAGAATTTTTATGGACCAGTGACAAAGATGGATGGAGACATTTATATAGAGTTAGTAAAGATGGGAAGTCAGTAAATCTGATTACCAAAGGAAATTATGATATCATGGGGGTTACGGCTTTAGATGAAGCGGGCGGATTCGTTTATTTTTATGCTACTCCTGATAATGCTACACAGCGGTATTTATTTCGTACCAAGTTAGATGGAAGCACAAACGCAGAAAGGCTATCTCCCCTTACCCAAAAAGGAACACATGGGTATAATGTATCACCAACAGGCAAATTCGCACAACATTCTTTTTCTAATTATTATACTTCACCCTCTAGAGAATGGGTTTCACTTCCTGAGCATATTGCCATAGATGGTGATAAAGTAAATACTGCGGTACAATTGGCAGATTCATCCAGATCAACCACTTCCTTTTTTAAAGTAAAAACGGAAGAAGGGATTGAAATGGATGCATGGATGCTAAAACCTGTCAATTTCAATGCTTCAAAAAAGTATCCGGTAGTGTTTTTTGTTTATACTGAACCTGCTGGCGCAAATGCCAAAGATCAATGGGGAACAGGAATTAATCGACTATATAATGGAAGTATGTCTAATGATGGTTATATCTATATTACCGTTGATAACCGGGGTACACCTGCTCCGAAAGGAAGGGAATGGAGAAAATCCATTTATCGTAAAATAGGGCAACTAAATATACGTGACCAAGCTCTTGCAGCAAAAGAAATTTTAAAATGGCCATTCGTAGATACTTCCCGAATAGCGGTTTGGGGATGGAGTGGAGGAGGTTCAGCCACACTTGGGTTGATGTTCCAATACCCCGAAATTTATAAAACCGGCATTTCCATAGCAGCCGTTGCTAATCAACTTACTTATGATAATATTTATCAGGAAAGATATATGGGGTTGCCACAGGAAAATAAGGAAGATTTTATTAAAGGATCACCGATTACGTATGCTAAAAATCTGAAAGGTCATTTACTATACATTCATGGCACCGGTGATGATAATGTTCATTATAATAATGCAGAAAAATTGATTAATGAATTAATTGCCAACGGCAAGCAATTTCAAATGATGAGTTATCCTAACAGAACACATAGTATTTCGGAAGGCAAAGGTACCACGGCTCATTTACAGCAATTATATACTGATTATTTGAAAATGTACTGCCCACCCGGAGCGAGGTAAGCAGCTTAAATGGATCAGCAAAATAAACGGTGTCAAAGAATAATTTTGGGTTATTAAAATTGCCAGATTTGTGTCTTCACAAATCAACCGTTGCCGGATTTGTGTCTTCACAAATCACTCGAACATTCAAGTATTTTGATAAATACCATCAGCATCTTTTTCGATTAACTATAAAATACTCAATTCTTTATTGCTAACCCTATACTATTATTAGTTTTCTTGTTTAGTCAGCATATCCCTTTTCATTTCGTCCCATAAGCCATCAAAACTGGTTAATTTTTCTTCTTTCCATTCTTTAATTCGAGTCTGCATTTTTGTTTTTCTATCCTGTTCAGATTCCCTGAAGAAATTTGTAATCAACTCCGAATCCTGCTCAAAAGCAGTTTGGTTGTACAATTCTTGTAAAGCCAATTCGCGTTCATGATTTTTTTGGGTAAGTTCTTTTTCATTCTGCTCACGTAATACTACTTTGGTATCATAGGGTCCTTCTGGTAATAATGTTTTTGAAATAACTGGCATGAGTTCAATTAATAGCAAAATAGCAACGAGTATATAATATCTGAATGCCACCGCCGTATTGTCCTTTACCAAATGATTCAACGCCTCGATACGTGTAATAAATCCGTCGTTGAGTAAGGATTCAAATGCTAGCTGTTCTTTTTGAATGGAAGCATCTGTTATTGTTAAAGCACTATCGATACTTTTTAGCCTGGGTAGTATTTGTTGTTCTTTTAATATATAATCAGCTGCTAATTTTTCATACACTTTTTGTTTGGCCTGTGCAATGTCTTTTAAACCAATTTTTTTACTGCCTCCTGTGCCATCGGATTCTTTAATAAATCCTTCTCGGGCTGCGGAAAGCTCTGCATAACGGCTGTTCAATTCTTTTTGTAAAGTATTTCTGGTTAGAAACAACATTGATTTTTCAGTAAAGTAAACAGAATCTTGTTTTTGTTTTTTCTCTTTTTTCCTCTGCTCATTATCTAAGGAAATCTGTACATGTATTTCTTTGTTGAATAAATACAACAAAGCCGGTTGTGCCATGAAAAGACCAATTGTAAACGCTAATACAGCCCGGAACAATATGGGTACAAAACGCTTTTTATTAGATCGATTAATGCCCTTAATCAGCGACCGGTCAATCGTAAGTATAATCCACCCCATAAACAAACCCAAAAGAGCTGCAACAAAAACATGGCTCACAACGGTAATAAAAAAGTAAGTCCAGGCAAGTGTTGCAAATGACCAGGTACCCAAAACAGTCATTCCTACAATGGCATAACGGTTTCTGTCAATAACACAATCCCTTAGTAGTTCCGGCTCAGCGGTAGAAAGCCACCAAAGAAAACGGCTCCATCGGTTAGGCACATAAGAATCCCTTTGGGAAATAGAACTTGAATTTTCCATCATACTATAGGTTTAAAAGCCAATAAATGGGTAGAAGTTGGATCTATCCTTTGGTTGAAGTGAGGAATGATAAAGTAACGATGAAAAACCGGTATTTTTTGCCACTTATTTCATTTTATGGCTATTTTAACTTGTTTAAACTTGATATCTCCAATCTTCAATGCAAATACTACCTTTGCCGCTCAATAAAATTTTGTATGAAGACGGATAAAAATACGGTCATTGGTTTTATTTTGCTTGGTCTTTTATTTTTCCTTTATTTCTGGTTTAGTAATAAACAGCAAAATGAATTCCAGGTTATCAAGCAAAAACAGGAGGATTCTATTAGAAGGGTTACTGCTGCGAATATTAAACCAATTGATGTAATAGCGGCTAGGATAGACTCTGTAAAAAGAGATTCCGTATCTCGAATTTCAGCGGCTGGTGATTTTACTTCCGCAGCAATTAGTACGGAACAATTAATAACCCTTGAAAATAAAGTTATGAAAGTGACTTTTACAAATAAAGGGGCACAGGTTAAAAGTGTACAACTTAAAAACTATAACTCAGCTATTAATGGAAAGAATGTTGTGTTGTCTGAGAACAACCAAATTGGCTATAGTGTAAACACATCTGCCAATCAGGCAACCCAGTCTAATAACTTGTTTTTTACCTTTTCAAAGCCCATAAGTAATCCTGACAAAAGCCAAACCATCAGTTTTACACTTCTTGCAGCCAATGGCCAAAGCATTACCCATCAATATCTTTTAAAAGAGGATTCTTATATGATCGATTGGAATCTATTAATGAATGGTGCCGATAAACTACTTAGTCAAGGAATGTTAAATGTTCAATGGAAAGCAGAAACCTTTCAAGTAGAAAAAACAGCTGCCTATGAAAGGCAGATGTCTAATATTTGTTTTTCGGAAGGAAATGAATTTGATTATATCTCTGCCAAAAATGAATGGAAATTTGAAAAACCCGTTCAATGGGTTAGTGTGGTTCAGCAATTTTTTAATACCACCCTTGTTGCCAAAAACAGTTTTACTGGCGGACATATTCAATGGCTTCGTAAAACAGATTCAAGTAATAGTCTGGCAACTACGGATGTAACCTTACAAATGAAACTGCCAGGTACTACTTCTGCAGAGGTCCCTTTTCAGTTGTACTTTGGTCCTAGTGATTTTAATATTTTAAAGTCACAGGCTCCTGAAATGGACAAAATAGTAAACCTGGGTAGGGATATGTATTCATTTGTACGACCGATTAATAAGTACATCATCATGAATGTATTTAACTTTTTTGCAAATTTTGTAAAAAACTTCGGGTGGGTAGTTCTACTATTGACCTTGTTTATTCGTTTGGTAACAGCCCCTTTAACGTATTCCAGTTATTTAAGTGGTGCGAAAATGAAAGTATTGCGACCTGAGTTAGATACTTTGAAGAAGAAGTTTGGTACCGATCAACAGGGTTTTGCGATGGAACAAATGAAGCTATTCCGCGAAGCCGGTGTTAACCCCCTTGGTGGTTGTATCCCTGCTTTGCTGCAGATCCCTATTTTCTTTGCTTTGTATAGCTTCTTTAATTCAAATATTGCGCTTCGGGGACAGCCATTCTTGTGGAGTCATGATCTTTCCTCTTATGATACAATTGCTACATTGCCATTTACCATTCCGGCTTTTGGTGACCATATCAGTCTTTTTACCATTACGGCAGTGGCTACCAGCTTCCTGATATCTATATATAACATGGCCATGACCCCCACCCAAGATAACCCGGCTCTGAAATATATGCCTTATATTTTCCCTTTCATGTTATTATTCATTTTCAACAAACTCCCTTCCGCATTAACTTGGTATTATACTGTTTCTAATTTAGTTACATTGGGATTACAGTTTGTTATTCAAAACTATATTATCAATCATGATAAAATATTAGCAAAAATTGAACAGAAACGAAAAACGCCTAAAGCCAAGAGTAAATGGCAGGAGAAGTATGGGCAGATGATGGATAGCCAGAAAAAAATACAGGATTTGAAGAA
>JAYTSC010000264.1:0-3733 GCA_043745885.1 Bacteroidota bacterium
TCTGAAGATGCACACAAGAAAGCAGTTGCTTTTCTGAAAGAGCATATGAAGTAACAAAATCTCGTTTTTTACATATCGTTCACGATTTTTTTGTAACTCGTGACAATTCCCTTTATGAGAGAAGAACTAAAGCCCTGGTGCTCCATCTCATTTAAACCTGCAATGGTGCAACCTTTTGGTGTTGTCACTTTATCAATTTCTTGTTCGGGATGTGTATTATTAATTAATAACAGTTGCGCAGCCCCTTTAACCGTCTGAGCTGCAATCAGAGAAGCGATAGCAGCACTAAATCCTATTTCAATTCCTCCTTGAATATTTGCACGAATATAACGCATGGCATAAGCAGTTCCACAAGCACCCAAAACAGTAGCAGCATCCATTAATTTTTCTTCAATCATTACTGATTTACCTAATTGGTTAAACAGATCAGAAACATATTTTATTTGCTCTTTATTTGCCTGTTGACTACAAACGCAAGTCATGCTTTCCTGAATGGCAATTGCCGTATTGGGCATAGCTCTGAAAAATGGAAAATCATCCCCTACAATTTCCTGTATTTCTTTTATCCAAATACCTGTTACAACACTGATAAGAACATGTTTTTTGACATCTAGTTCCGGTTGAATTTGGGTAAGTACTTCTTTAATTTGAAAAGGCTTAACTGCAAGCACAATCCATTCGGCAAAGTTTACTGCTTCAATATTATTATTACTTACCTGAACTCCTTTTTCTTTTAATGAGGCAAGTAAACTGATATTTCGTCTGGTAACCATTAGATTTTCAGGTAATACAAACCCACTATTTATCAACCCTTCTGCCATAGCAGCTCCCAGATTTCCTCCACCAATGATGGCAATTTTTTTACTCATAATTTTTATTTTAAAGTAAACTACCGATTTTCCATACACATAATAAAAAACCCCAAAAACATATTAAAAATTTGATCTCTAAAAATATTTTAGTTGAGTCAGATATTCACAAACATAATCACTTATCCCTTCTTCAAGAGAATAGAATTTTTTTGTATACCCTGCATTTCTTAATTTCTTCATATTGGCCTCTGTAAAATATTGGTACTTATCACGAATGTCTTCCGGCATATCAATGTACTGAATTTTAGCGGGTAACGCTAGTCCTGCAAAGGTGGCTATCACCAGATCGTTAAATGACCTGGCCGTGCCTGTTCCTAAATTATATAGCCCATTTTGAACCATTGTCCATTGTCCATTGTCCATTGATAACATCATCCATTCAACAACACTTACAATATCTTTCACGTATATAAAATCTCGCAATTGCTCACCATCCTTGTACCCTTCTTTATGGCTTCGAAATAACTTTACAAACCCTTCATTTTGTATTTGGTTAAAGGCATGCCATATAACGCTTGCCATCCGTGCTTTATGATACTCATTGGGTCCATATACATTAAAAAATTTAAGTCCAGCCCATAACGGCGGTGAACTTTTATTTACGTTTACTTCATGAATCGCCCATTTGTCAAATTCGTTTTTACTAATGCCATAGGGATTGAGGGGTTGTAGTTTTTCAATGATATTATGATCATCATCATAGCCCAATTCTCCTGCACCATAAGTTGCAGCGGAAGAAGCATAAATTAATGGAACCCTTTTTTCGGTACAATACTTCCAAATATTTTTAGAGTATTGCACATTCAATTCTTCATGAATGGCATAATTAAATTCGGTCGTGTCTGTTCTTGCACCCAGGTGAATGACCAAATCAATTTGATGGTTATTGTTGGTGAGCCATTCAAATAAATGATAGCGTTCAACAATTTGGCAGTACTTTTTATTTTCCCAGTTTTCCCTTTTTTGTTCGATACCGAAATCATCAACTAAAATTAGGTTTTCATATCCTTTTTCATTCAGGTATTGTACCATACAAGAGCCAATAAACCCTGCTGCTCCGGTAACAATTATTGAGGCGTTCTGATTCATCATTAATTCAAGAATTTTTCGATAGCTGTATCATATTTCTCTTTCCAAGTAACAACTTCACCCCAGTTTTCCGCGTTCACTTTGATATTGCCTGCTGTAACCATTCCCAGTTCTGTAACAGGAATATCACTAAGTAGGGCTTTTTGTTTAATAGTTTCAGCATCACGGCTTGTACAAGATACTACAACCCTGCCTTGCGCTTCTCCAAACCAAAAAGCATCGTTTCTTATATCATGTTTAACTGCAACTGAGAAGCCAAGATTATTTGTAAACCCACATTCTAATAAAGTAACAGTCAAACCACCTTCACTGATATCATGCGCACTTAAAAAAAGTTTTTCTTTAATACAATTTGTTACAAAAAGTTGTAAGGTAAATTCTTCTTCCAAATCAAAATAGGGAGCAGGAGAGTATTCTATTTTTTTCAGCTTATGTAAGTATTCAGAGCATCCAATATCATTTTGTTGCTTACCTAATAAGAGAATACTATCACCCGCCTTTTTAAAATCGAGTGTCATACAATTACTGAAGTCGTCTACTATTCCTACCATTCCAATGGTAGGGGTTGGATATACAGGACCATTGGGGTTTTGGTTGTAGAAGCTTACATTTCCACCTGTGACTGGTGTATTAAATTTTCTACAGGCTTCACCCATACCGGATACAGCTTTTACAAATTGGTAATACACTTCGGGATCATAAGGATTACCAAAATTTAAGCAATTGGTAACACCTATGGGTTCTCCCCCACTACATACAATATTTCTGGCTGCCTCAGCAACTGCAATCATACTTCCTTTAAAAGGGTCGGCATATACGTATTTACTATTGCAATCAACCGTAATGGCCAATGCCTTTCCGGTTCCTTTTGCCAAAATTATGGAAGCATCGCTTGGGGCATTGGTTGATGTATTGGCAGATCCTACCATGCTATCGTATTGTGTATAAATCCATCTTTTTGAAGCAATATTGGGAATTTGAATGAGTTGTTCAGCTACTGATTGTAAATCGCTTACATCTTCTATTGCATTCATATCAAATGCTCTGATCTGTGCAAAATATTTCGGCTCAGTATATTCTCTTGTGTATTGAGGTGCGCCCCCACCTAAAACCAGTTCATAAGCCGGGATCTCGGCTTCCAAAACACCATGCATATAAAATTTTAAAAGCCCATCATCCGTTACTTGACCAATTTCACTGCAACTCAGATCCCATTTCTCAAATACTTTTAATACGGCAGCCTCCTTCCCTTTTTCAACAACTACTAACATTCTTTCCTGGCTTTCACTTAATAACAATTCCCAGGCCTTCATGTTTTTTTGTCGAGTTGGAACTTTATCCAAATCTATTCGCATACCCACTTTCCCCTTGGCACTCATTTCCGCTGTTGAACAAATAATGCCCGCAGCACCCATATCCTGCATGCCAATTACTGCACCGGTTTCAATTACCTCCAAACAAGCTTCTAGTAACTTTTTTTCCTGAAAAGGATCTCCAACCTGAACGGCAGGTAATTCTTCTGTACTTTCTGCAGTAATGTTTGCTGAAGCAAATGAAGCTCCGCCAATACCGTCTTTACCCGTTGCACTTCCAACAAAGAAAACCGGATTGCCTGTGCCTTCAGCAGTAGCACTTACCATTTTGCTTGATTGCATAATACCTACACTCATTGCATTTACCAATGGGTTTGTGTGATAACAATCTTCAAAGTATACTTCACCACCCACAGTAGGCACACCAAAACAATTTCCGTAATGACCAATACCATGTAC
>JAYTSC010000265.1:0-3092 GCA_043745885.1 Bacteroidota bacterium
TCTTTTGCTTTAGTCCTATCACCCGAAGGAACCAGAAAAAAAGTTGATCGGCTAAAAACAGGTTTTTACCATATTGCAAAAAGAGCCAAAATACCCATAGTCATGGCTGGATTTGATTTTGTAAATAAAGAATTTTCCTTTTCTTCCCCTTTTTATCCCTCTGATGACGAAACAGCTGATTTTGAACATATTTATCGTTTTTTTGGACCCTTGAAAGGAAAAATTCCTGAGTTGGGCATGGCACATTTCTTACCAAACCGTTCCTAATTTTATTACTATGAAAAATCTATCAACTATTATTGACAAATTTTGTGCGTTTGAAAATTCTCGTGCTAAAAAACTTTTTTTAGCGGAGCCTGTTAAAGGCGAGTATCAAACATTTACATGGGAAGAAGCAGGCAAGCAAGTGAGATGTATGGCTGCTGCATTACAAAATATGGGTTTGGGGAAAGACGATAAAGTAGCTATCCTGAGTAAAAACTGTGCGCATTGGATTTTATCCGATTTGGCCATTGCGATGGCAGGCTGTGTTTCTGTACCCCTCTATCCCAATATCACACCGGATGCATTACGAGAAATCATTGTTCATAGTGAAAGCAAAGCCATTTTTATTGGAAAACTAGATAATCCCGAAGAATTGCGAAAGGGGGTTCCGGATAATTTAACCAAGATTACTTTTCCTTTCTATCCAAATATAGATTGTTTAAACTGGGACCAACTTGTTGCAGACAATAAGGCTATTGAAGGCAAGCCCATTATAGATCCGTCTTCCCTATCCTGCATTGTATATACATCAGGAACTACCGGACAACCGAAAGGAGTTATGCATACTTTTCAGGCGGTTGCTTTTGCGGTGGATTCTTTTTTGAAAAGTTATCCGGAAATTCAAAATGAGATTTTTTTCTCTTACCTCCCTCTTTGTCATGTTGCAGAACGTATGTTGGTTGAATGCGGTACCGTTTTTACAGGAAGTACGGTTTATTTTGTTGAATCTATGGACACATTTGCCCAAAACCTCTCGTATACCAAACCCACCGTATTTCTTGCGGTTCCTCGTATTTGGGAAAAAATGCAGGAAGGTATTCTAAAGAAAATGCCACAAAATAAATTGGACCAATTACTATCCATCCCCATTATTTCTACACTCATTAAAAAAACACTGAAAAAGAAATTAGGTTTTCAAAATAGCAAATTGCTTTTTACCGGTGCTTCTCCCATCAACCCTGCTTTATTAAAATGGTACGCAAAAATCGGAATTGTTATTCAGGAGGCCTATGGCATGACGGAGAATGTGGCCTTATCTCATTCAAATAGAAAAGGTGCAGTTCGTATTGGAACAGTAGGTCAGGCATATGAAGGGGTAGAAGTTCGTTTAGGAAAAGATAATGAAGTACAGGTGAAAAGTAAAGCTTCCATGTTAGGCTATTATAAAGAACTGGCCATAACCGAAGAATCTTTTGAAGATGGCTTTTTAAAAACAGGAGATGAGGGTTCAATTGATGCAGATGGATATTTAACTATCACAGGCCGTATCAAAGACCAGTTTAAAACAAGCAAGGGCAAATACATCATGCCGGCACCCATCGAAAGTAAATTTCTACAGAATCCGTTTATTGGTCAGATCTGCATTGTAGGTTCGGGTATGCCCAATGCCATGGCATTAGGCACTTTATCGGAATTAGCAAAAAAACAAGATCTTGAAAAAATGATCAAAGAATTAAAAGAAATAACTATAACTGTTAACATGGAACTCGAACATCATGAACAATTATCCCGTTTAATTATTGTACCGGATGAATGGACTGTAGCTAACGGTCTGCTTACCCCCACCTTGAAAATTAAACGAAAAATGATTGATGCCGCTTTTGGAGAACACTATGAAAGATGGAGCAGATTAACCGGGACAGTAAATTTTGTATAGCTGAAGAAAAGGCCATTGAGATCAGGGTAATCCTGATATTGATACACTATTTAAAATGGAAGTCCGCAGGAAAGATGTATCCTTAAAAAAATTATTTAATAATTGTTACCGAGCCGCCAATTACCGATCTGCCATTTTTGGGATTGATGAAATAATAATAGGTTGCTATGGGCAATGGCTTGCCGTTAATTGTCCCATTCCATGGAGTACTATAGCCAATTGATTTAAAAACTGTTTGACCACTTCTGCTAAACACCTCAACTTCGCATCCCGGATAACTGTCAAGATATTGTATAACCCAATTATCATTGATACCATCACCATTGGGTGAAAATACATTCGGCACAACCGGACCTAATAAAACTTTCACAAAAACATTTCCGGCAACCATACAATTTCCTTTGCCTGTTAAGGTAAGCCGGTAACTAATATCCTGTAATGGAGAAGAAATGGGATAAGAAATAGAAGTACTGTCTAAATATAAACCCGGTGACCAAGAAAAAACAGGATTATTTACAAAGAATACAGGCTTTAATTGTAAGCTACCTCCTTCTAAAACAACCTGGCTATTGGGCATGGTAAGATGTGGATAGGGATCAACGATCACAGGTTTAAATGCAGTGTCACTTACACAACCTTTTGCATCAGTAATAAAGAGACTAATATTAAATATTCCCGAGTCGTTGAAATTCCTAATGGGATTTTGTAAAACAGAAACTTTACCCTGTGCAAGGTTCCAGTTCCATGATTGAATTGAGCCGGTATATCCATTAGTCGCATCATAAAAACGAATAGTATCGGCCATACAGACTTCTTTTTGTTGAATAGTAAAATCAGCTTTGGGTTGTGGAAAGATAGTAGTGAGCAACTGCTGAACGGAATCTACACACCCATCTTTTGAAGTAATTTTCAACTGAACAGTATAAGGGCCTCTTGCAACGTATTTATGAGTTGGATTTTTTAATAAAGATTGCGTTGCATCGCTGGGATCTCCAAAATTCCAAACATAAGAAAATAGATTTTCTGAATTATCATTAATACTAGACGAGTCAGTAAACAGGCCTCTCCCGTCCGGTAAACAAATAGAAGGTAAACCAAATTTTATCTTGGGCAGCAAATGTATATTTATCGATTGGGCATTGTAACTGCTTCGGCATCCACTATCTGTTAC
>JAYTSC010000266.1:0-4153 GCA_043745885.1 Bacteroidota bacterium
GTCTCACTAATTAACTTCACAGATACGGTAATGGTTCCCTGTAACGTAAATTTAACGGCATTACTTACCAGATTAAGAATAATCTGATGCAATCGAACAGGATCGCCCAATAATACTTCCGGAATGCTGGTATCATATTCTTTTACCAGTATTAGGTTCTTCTCCTGAATCTTTGTTTCGAACAAATGCAACATGGCAGAAATAGAAACAGCCATTTTAAAAGGGATTTGTTCAAATACCATTTTACCCGCATCTACTTTCGCAAGATCCAGTATATCATTAATCAGCACTATCAATGCATCACCGCTTAATTTGATGGCCTGTAAATATTCCTTTTGTTTTACCGAGAGTTCTGTTTTCAATACCACTTTTGTAAACCCGATAATTGCATTCATGGGCGTTCGTATCTCGTGGCTCATGTTCGACAAAAACTGTTGCTTTGCCTTTACAGATTCTTCTGCCATATGAGTGGCACTCTCTGCTTTATTTTTTGCTTCTTCTGCAATAAATGTGGCCAGTTCGGCAAAAGCTTTTGCTTCTGTTAATTCTGAAGCGATTCTTTTCTGTTCAGTTACATCTCTGGCTACAATAACCACACCTAAAACTGTTCCTTCTTCGTCCTTGTATACTGAGCCATTAAATAAAACATCTGTGAGCTTTCCATCTATATGGCGAAGTGTTAGCGGAGAATCTGCTACTGATCCGTTGGCAAATACTTCCTGGTATACTTTTCTGGCTTTTTGGGGTTCAGTAAAATAATCCAGAAAATAGGTACCGGTTAATTTCTCTCTTGATATGCCCGTAATATTGGCAGTAGCCTGATTCATATCAGTGATTTTGCCTTCAGGGCTGATGGTAACCAACGGGTCAAGGCTGGCTTCAATCAGACTGCGTGCATAACGAGACTCCTGCCGGCTCATGACTTCTGTTATATCAAGTTGTTGTATCATTATCGCCTAGCTCCTCTATGGGTGTTCTTCGCCTTTCTTTCAACCGCTTAAAATGAGATGGCGACAACCCCGTTACTTTTTTAAATTGATTAGATAAATGTGCTACACTGCTGTAATTGAGTTTATAGGATATTTCTGTAAGATTCAATTCATCATACAATAACAGTTCTTTTACTTTTTCAATTTTATGAATAATAATGAACTGTTGAATGGTAATGCCTTTTATTTCGGAAAAAATATTGGAGAGATATGTGTAATCGTAGTGAAGCTTTTCACTAATATAATCTGAGTAATTTATGATTGGTAATTCGTCTGCATAATGGATCATTTCAGTGATCACATTTTTTATTTTTTCTATCAGGATGGCTCGCTTGTCATCCATCAATTCAAGACCCGACACTAACAAAGCAGCTTTCAATTCCTGTCGTTGATCATCGGTCAGGGTTTCCATAATATCCACTTCGCCCAAATCAACTACGATAAAGTGTAAGCCGAGTTTTTTAAGCTCTTCCTTAACCATCATCTTACAACGAAGGCTGACCATGTATTTGATAAATAGCTTCAGGTTGGATTTTTTTTAGACTTGCGTAATTTAGACTTATTACTTCATATTTGCAGTTAATTCAAGGTTTGGGCTTAAAAAATTCAACAAAAGTTGGTTTTAAGGCATTAATAAAAGTAATTTGTTAGCTTCTTGTCATTACTTTAAAAATCTAAAATTGTCATATTAGAAGTATGACAATCCATTCAAGACGGGACAATATACATCTTTTACCAACCCCTAGAATCCATTTTTAGATTATTGTTGATTGCCATACGAATACTTTCTTATTGGGTTTTCAGAATAAATATTCTCTGAGTGTTCAGGTGTAAGTATCAGCTTTTGCTACTCATTACTTTGTCGGCTATCAATTTAAAATGATTGTATAAACCATCAAAATCTTTATTAGCTATTAATTTTTCATTGAACAAAGAGTTACCCATACCCACTCCAATAGCACCGGCTTTAAAAAAAGCTTCAATATTATCTTTTGATACACCACCAGTTGGCAAAAGTTTTAGCGTAGTAAATGCTGCTAATACATCTTTTATATAACCGGGGCCCAATTGTGATGCAGGAAAAACTTTTACAGCTGTAGCGCCTAATTGGGCTGCACGATAAATTTCCAAAGGAGTATAAGCACCAGGAAAAATAGGGATTCCTTTTGTTGTGCAAAAGTGTATAACTTCTTCATTTAAAATGGGCGATACAATAAACGAAGCGCCATTTGCTAAAGCCATTTCTAATTCCTGCATGCTACAGACCGTTCCTGCCCCAATATTTACATCTGAATAAGTGCGGGTTAGTGAACTTAGTATTTTACAAGCATTAGGAGAATTCATGGTAATTTCCATTGTTGTAAAGCCTGCGTTTAGATAAAAAGGGATTACGGCTTCAATAGTAGTAAGCGGAACATTTCTTAATATTCCGATAACCGGCATTTGATTAAATAAGTCTTGTTGATAACTGTTGTTCATAATGATGTATTCCGATTGATAAGGTTATTTAGTATAATGGATTGTCCTTTTATTACAGCTTTATCAACTATGTCTTTTTCCACAATTTTAGTTATTGGCAATAAGCCTAAAACACCAAAGGCAATAGAATACAGTTCGAATAATGTACCTGATGCAGCTAATTGCAAAGACAGGTTATTACAGAGAAGTAGTTTTTTAAGTTCATCACCAATTAACAATCCACTTAAAAAATAATAATTTTCGGTTGGTGATTTTTTTTCAAATAAAGTATTTGTTCGGATGAAAAATAGGGAATGCAAAATAGATCCATCTTCGTTTGATAGAGTAACACCTTCTTGAAAAGCGACTAATTCGTTTTCGCCAAATTTTCCTTCTGCCAAAGATTCTTTCAAAATACTATTCTGAGAAATAACTTCAAATAATTCACCTGTTATAAAAGTTTTAATTCCGGTAACCATTCCATTATCGGTTAAGATATGTTTGCTATGGGTTCCGGGCAAAATAAACAGGGTATTTTTGAACAAATCCTCCTTTTCTATTAACCCTATTATTTGTGTTTCTTCACCCCGCATAACATCCGAATTAGTTTTAGCACCTGATATTAAATGTATTTTATTGGGTAATACAGCGGATTCAATGGATTCACTATACAATAACATTCCGTTAATATGAAAAGGCAAATTTGCATAAGGAAGTTCACGTATGCCAATACTGGAAGATGCCATTCCCGAAATAACGATTGGCCAGGAGGGATCGATTTTTGTAATGAACTGATCTAATTGTAATTGTAAAACTTTGATGAAATGAGTTTCTCTGTCACCCCCAATCATGCACCAATCATTACATACTTTTTTAATTCCTTCTGAAGAGACTATTTCTTCTACAATTAACCGGGAAGGAGTTGCAACAACTCTTATTCTTAGATTTGAGGTTCCCCAATCAATGCTGATAAAAAAATTGTAAGACATGTCTAAATGTAAACTTTTCTATTTCAAGTTAGTAGAATTACTATTCATTTCCAAGTATCAAAATTAAAAACGGGTTTAATTGCGCCCCGGCAACTTGGCGAGAATATTTTGCTCGCAAAGCCGCAGTTTCGCAGTATTTATTTTATTCAAAAGCTTAGTAAAATTTGAAAATGGATTTAACTGCGCCTTGGCGTGAATATTTTGCTCTCAAAGTCGTAGTATTATATTTTTATCAAAGGATAATACTTTATTAAGCTTGCTTCAGGTGCTTCCTTTTCAACCATACAATTTGAAATTGAACCATAGTTGCTAATGCCTGAATAATTCCCATAGTAATGAAAAGTGTTTCATAGGATAAATAGTAAGTAATTAATCCCCCAATAGCCACTGCAATTCCGGTGATAAAATGGGTATGTCCATTGGCAATTGACCATAAAAAGGTATCATCTTTTTCTTCCAATGTATTAGCGAATAAGGCATCCCAAGTAGGGGTACTAAGCGATTCAGCAACACCTGTACCCACCTGAACCAAAAATAAAGAAAGTGGGGAATGAACAGCCAAAAAGCAGAAAGTAAAAATGGTATTTAAAGCATATCCAAATACCATAACCTCCTCTTTATAGGGCGATTTTTGCAGGGATTTCCCTACAACTACATACATGATACCCACAACCACCAAATAAGCAGACCAAGCCCAGGTAATATCCAATAAATCAC
>JAYTSC010000267.1:0-3155 GCA_043745885.1 Bacteroidota bacterium
TGTTCGGAATAAATTAATAGCAGGTTCCTTTTCTTTTGGTGCGGCGGTTAGCAAATACAGCGAAGATGAAAATAGTAAATTTAGTGCCGGTGCCCTTTCTGGAAGAGATGCTTTTGGTTCACCAACCACTTTCCTTTCTATCGACCAATTGGATAAAGATATTGTTGTATTACTTAAAAATTTGAAACCCGGTCAATTTTCTCAACCACAGGTTTATAAAGATGATCGGCTCAGACAAATGGTTAGAATTATTTACCTCCGTAATAGAACAGAACCACACCGTGAAAATTTAAAAGAAGATTATGACCGGGTGGCTAAAAAAGCATTGGAAGAAAAGAAAAGTAGTGCCTTAGAAAAATGGTTCAAGGATCATATCCCCACTTATTTTATTTCTATTGACAAACAATACACGGCCTGTAAAAGTTTGGAAGAATGGAGAAAGTCTGCAGAGCACGCAGAAAAAGCCAGACAGTAGTTGTTGAGCTAGAAACTTCCGCAGGTCTTGTGTCCTCACAAGACCATTCGCTACAAAAATCTCAAAATATAGTTTACAATAAAAGTGTAACGGGTGTTTGTGAAGACACAAACACGGCTACTTGTGGCAGGTCTTTTGTCCTCACAAGACCCTACCTCCCGAAGAAAAAGACCAAAAGAAAAAAATATTTTCTAAATTAAATGTATATACATACATTTGTATTGTGAAATTGGAAAAAGCCATAAAAAGTAATAAATTTAAAAGCGAAGTGCATAAAGCAGGTTTAAATATATTGTATACTGCCTGGTGGTTGAAAACAGTAACCAGTAAAGAGTTGAAAGTATTTGGATTAACACATGAGCAATATAATGTGTTGCGAATTTTAAAAGGGAAGTATCCGGAACAAATGTGCGTTCGTGATATTGCTTGCAGAATGATTGAAAAAAGTTCCAATGTACCTAGAATCATTGATAGATTGGAGGTAAAAAAATTAGTGAAACGGTCAACATCAGTAGTGGATAAAAGAGAAACGGTTATTACCTTAACACAAAGTGGTATCACTATTCTGTCTGCAACAAATGGTATGGTAAACCAAGTAATGGATGCGGTATTGGATATCAGTGAAAATGAAGCCAAAGAGCTAAACCGGTTACTCGAAAAAATGAGAAGTAGCGAAAAATAATTTTTTTAGATAAATACATGTATATACGCTTAAATTGGAAACATGAAAACGATTTTACATAAAGCATCTTCCAGAGGGCTTGCCAACCATGGCTGGTTGAATAGTTACCATAGTTTTAGTTTTGGCAGCTATTCTAATCCGGAGCGAATACATTTTGGCGCCCTTCGCGTTTTAAATGACGATACGGTTCAAGAGGGAATGGGTTTTGGAAAACATCCACATGATAATATGGAAATTGTTTCGATACCCTTAGTTGGAGACCTACATCATAAAGACAGTACCGGTAGAGATGAGATTATTCGGCAGAATGACGTACAGATCATGAGCGCAGGTACCGGAATTGTACACAGTGAAACAAACGCCAATACTGATAAGGAAGTAAAGTTTTTACAACTATGGGTTTTCCCAAAAATGAGAGATATAGAACCCCGATATCAACAAATGACTTTTAGACCGGAAGACAGAATAAATAAGTTGGTAACTGTAGTTGCTCCCGATGATGATAACGCGCTGTTTATTAACCAGGACGCATGGTTCGCTATGGGTAATTTTTCAAAAGATTTTACTCTGTTGTATCAACTGCATAAAAAAAATAATGGCGTATATGCATTTATTCTGAATGGAAAAATAACCATTGAAAATGAACCATTAGATATTCGTGATGGTTTAGCCATTTGGGAAACGGAATACATTCACATTACAGCAAATACCGATGCAGAAATATTATTAATTGAAGTACCCATGCAAATACAAGGAGTGTAAATATGCCAACTAACAGAACTGTTACAACTATTTTATATGCCCAGCCCATGGATATGGGCGGAATACCCATTAGACAACCTTTTCCATCAGCTAAGGCAGAACAAATTGATCCATTTTTATTATTGCATCATGCTGAAATAAAAGTTCCCTTTGATATGGATGTAAAAAATGCTGGCGTGGGACCCCATCCGCATCGTGGATTTTCTCCTGTTAGTTTTATTTTTAAAGGAGGAGTACACCATAGAGATAGTCGTGGTAACGATAATGTGGTCTATGCGGGTGGAACGCAATGGATGAATGCCGGGATGGGGATGATACATAGTGAGCGGCCACCGGCAGATATAAATGAACTAGGGGGCACCCAGGAACTGATTCAATTATGGATCAATACTCCTGCTAAACACAAAATGGACATTCCTACCTATCAGCCGGTAAATGCAGAAAACACACCCATTCTAACCTCTGCAGATGAGCTTACACAAATCAATGTTATTGCCGGAAAAATAAATGATGTTCAGGGTCCAATCGATACCCTATCACCGGTAAATACCTTCACTGTAACCATGCAGAAAAAGGCAAAGTATTTCTTTCCGATTCCTGCAAACCACAATGCTTTTATTTATATCATGGAAGGAAAAGTGCAAGTTACAGGAGATGGAGTCGTGGACGCAAAATATGCGGCAGTTTTTAATCTCGACGGAGAAGGTTTTGAACTAGAAGCTTTAGAAAAAACCCAACTTTTTATCGGTACAGGCGAGCCCTTAAACGAACCGGTAGCCTCGCATGGCCCCTTTGTTATGAATAACCAAACAGAAATAATGGAAGCTTTTCGGGATTACCAATTGGGGAAAATGGGGGTGCTGATTGAAGAGTAAGATAAGTCATTATTACAAAAACCGAACTATAAAAATTAATCAATAAAAATTAAAGTAAACAATATGTCAACCTACAAAATCGATCCAACACACAGTGAAATTACTTTTAAAGTAAAACACATGATGATTACCAATGTAAGCGGAAGTTTTACAAAGTTTGATGCCAGTATGGAAAGCGATGCAGCTGATTTTAGCGATGCAAAAATTTCTTTTGAAGCAGACGTCAATAGTATTAACACAAACAACGAGCAAAGAGATGGTCATTTGAAGAGTGACGATTTTTTCGCCGCTGTAAAATTTCCAAAACTGGCTTTTCAATCAAGTAAGCTAGTTAAAAAAGGAGAAGACAAATATGTTTTAA
>JAYTSC010000268.1:0-3765 GCA_043745885.1 Bacteroidota bacterium
GGTGAAGGACTTCTATCTTGATTCCCAAAGAACCCAATGACATCGCAATTCAATGATTTCAACTTTTCCAGATTGGTCTCTGGCCTTCCGTAATACATAACACAACCCGATGCTTGTTTTCCTGCCAATAATGAGGTTTGTAAACTCCACATTCCACCAAAACACCAGCCAATTGTATAAATTTTGGATTCAGTGCCTACATAGGCAATAGCACCTTTTACGATATTTTCCAGCCTTTCCGTTTTGGCAGCTTGTACTAATTTCATGGCACTATCCGGTGTGGCGGCCACTTTGCCATCATAAAGGTCTAGTGCAATCACATTCACATTCTCCAATTCTTTATACAGTATTTCACTTTCTCTTTTAATATAATCGTTCAACCCCCACCATTCTTGAATAACAAATACCCATTTATTGGTCTTGGTTTTACTTTTAATCTCATATCCCATTGCTGTTGTTCCATCTGCTGCCTTAAAACTAACCGATTGACCAATCTGATTCTCTAATTTGAAATAGTAAGGTTTCTCATGAAGCATTACAAATGAAGGGGATTGGGCAGCCTCTCTGAACTTCTCCTGAATTTCTATTGTGTAACAGCTGATGTAACAGGCTGGGCTCAATAATTCCGGCTCTACAGACTTATAACGATTGCTTAAAAAAGCAGCAGTAGTAAGGGCTAAAAGGGTCAAAAATAGAATTTTCTTCATATAGGTAATTTATCAAATAAAGATGTACACGTCAAATTAACACTTTCCCACAATGAATTGTTTGTTTTGGTTCTCTATTTTTTTGGTTAATTATTTTACATTAGGTTTGTATGACCTCTGAAATTTATTGTAGACTTTTCTTTTCCCAGGTCTGTATTTTTTTAATTTATTACGTATAGCAGTTTTCCGTAATAGGAATTAATCGCTTGTTTCCTAATTATTTACATTAACTCGTGTAAGAAAATAATTAAGATCCAGGTCATCCGAGATGTGAAAAAAGCAAGTGCATTTATATCACAATAAAGATGGTTTAGATGATCATCGAATTAGAAAAAATTAATTAATTAATAACCGATCGTATGTCTAAGTTCATTTTTGTTACCGGAGGAGTTACCAGCAGTTTGGGAAAAGGTATTATTGCTGCTTCATTGGCTAAATTATTACAGGCAAGGGGTTTAAAAGTAACCATTCAAAAGTTCGATCCTTATATAAACGTGGATCCGGGTACATTAAATCCGTATGAACATGGGGAATGTTATGTAACCGAGGATGGTGCTGAGACGGATCTTGACTTGGGGCATTATGAAAGGTTTTTAAATATTTTCACTTCTCAGGAAAACAATGTTACTACCGGACGTATTTATCAAACAGTCATCAATAAAGAAAGAGCGGGAGCTTTTTTAGGCAAAACAGTTCAGGTGATTCCACATATTACAGATGAAATCAAAAGAAGAATGTTATTGTTAGGTGCCGGTAATAAATATGATGTGATTTTAACCGAAATAGGTGGAACGGTAGGCGATATCGAAAGTTTGCCATTTGTTGAAGCTGTTCGCCAGTTACAGTGGGAGTTGCCAGATGAAGACGTGATGGTCGTTCACCTGACCTTGATACCTTATTTAAAAGCAGCTAAAGAATTAAAAACCAAACCAACTCAACATAGTGTAAAAATGTTGAGTGAAAATGGGGTTCATCCTGATATTTTGGTATGCAGAACAGAAGAACCATTAAACAATGATATCAAAAGAAAAATTGCCCTTTTTTGTAATGTAAAACAAGAAGCTGTAATAGAAGCAATGGATGCTTCAACCATTTATGAAGTACCCTTATTGATGTTGCGTGAAAAACTAGATCTGATTTGTTTGCGTAAAATGAAAATTACGAATTATGGAGAACCTGTTCTGGATAAGTGGAAGGCTTTCCTTGATAAACTTAAATATCCACGAAGTAAAGTTACCATTGGCTTGATTGGGAAATATATTGAATTACAAGACGCTTATAAATCTATATTGGAAAGTTTTGTACATGCAGGTGCAATGAACGAAGTAAAAGTAGAAGTGGTAAATGTACACAGTGAATTTATTACTATAGAAAATGTTACAGAAAAATTAGATGGTTTGGATGGCTTATTGGTAGCGCCGGGTTTTGGCCACCGGGGAATTGAAGGTAAAATCATTGCCGTACAATATGCACGTGAAAAGTGTCTTCCGTTTTTTGGGATTTGTTTAGGAATGCAAATGGCGGTTATTGAATTTGCAAGAAATGTATTGGGATTAAAAGATGCACATTCTACCGAAATGGAAGCTTCCACCACCAATGCTGTTATTAATATGATGGAAGAACAGAAAAAAATTACCATGATGGGAGGCACCATGCGATTAGGTGCTTACCCTTGCGAAATAAAAGAGGGTAGCTTGGCAAACAAAATATATGGCCAAACAATGATTACTGAAAGGCATCGGCATCGTTATGAGTTTAATGATACCTATTTAAACCGGTTTGAAGCAAGTGGAATGATGGCCAGTGGTACAAATCCGGAAACCAAATTGGTTGAGATTATTGAGATTCCTACACATCCATTCTTCATTGGTGTACAATACCACCCCGAATTAAAAAGTACCGTCGAAAGTCCGGCTCCCTTATTTGTAAGTTTTATTGATGCTGCAAAGAAGTACAATGAGACGAAAAGTTCATTCAAATCAGCTGCTTTACTGGATGCGTTGATCTAACGATATTTTCAAGTACCCTATTTTATCCCCGCACGTAGCCTGGATTTTATTTTCAGGCATAAATCTTGAATATATTGAGTATTTTCAACTTTATAAATCATTTTAAAATGAAAAAGTCGATACTTTTTTCCATCATTCTCATATATTCTCTTTTGTCCTTTTCAAATAGTTATGCACAGCAAAGTTTGAAATGGTCAAAAGACGGGAATGGATATTTTTCATCTGAAAATGGGGATATCATATTTAATGAATTACCCTCCTTTAAAAAAAATATTTTGATCTCTAAGGTTTTATTAAGTGCTGGTCAGGATACAGGGTCCCTAAATATTCGCGATTTTTCTTTTTCTGCTGATGAAAGCAAAGTCTTAATTTATACAAATACAAAAAAAATATGGAGACAGGATTCGAGGGGCGATTATTGGGTGTTGGATCTTTCAACAAAAAAATTACATCAGATAGGGAAATCAAAATCGCCTTCTTCATTAATGTTTGCTAAATTTTCTCCTGATGGTACAAAAATTGCTTACGTAAATGAATTCAATATTTATGTAGAAGATATTGATAATGGCAAAATATCCCCACTCACCCTCGGAGGGGATAAAAAAATGATCAATGGAACATTTGATTGGGCTTATGAAGAAGAATTTGGTTGTCTGGATGGGTTTCGCTGGAGTCCTGATAGTAAAAAAATTGCTTATTGGCAGATTAATGCATCCAATGTGAAGTCTTATTTGATGTTAAATTTGACAGATTCTATTTATCCTTTTCCAGTTCCTGTAGAATATCCCAGTGCCGGCGAAGCACCTTCCCCTTATAAAATTGGCGTAGTAGATGTTTCTACAACGAAAACCACATGGATGTTAATTCCCACTGATCCGGTATTACAATCCTATGTACCACGCATGGCATGGGCGGGTAACAGTAATCAATTAATTCTACAACACTTAAACCGTAAACAAAACGAGTGTAACATTTTAATCAGCGATGTTGTTACAGGAAAATCGACTTCCATTTATCATGAAACAGATGCAGCCTGGATAGATGTTGCT
>JAYTSC010000269.1:0-2424 GCA_043745885.1 Bacteroidota bacterium
GGAACAGCGGCTTGCATATCCGGCAAAGCTTTTTTTACTCTTTGTACCACATCCCAAATAGCTGCATCTGATCTTTTGGTAACAGGAATATATACCGAACGTTTTCCATTAATCAAAGCATACCCTGTAGTAACATCAGCTCCTAATTCTACATTGCCAATGTCTTTTACATAAACAGAAGGACCGGCACCCATTTTGAGAGGAATATTTTCTAACTCTTTAATATTTTCTACCACCGTATTTTGAGAAGTGATTAGGGTTTGATCGCCAACACGCAAGTTACCGGCAGGGGTAATGGTATTTGATTTAGCTAATGCCTGAACAACCTCATCGGCAGAAAGATGGTAATCCCTCAGTTTGTCAGGGTTTACTTTTATGATAACTGTTTTCTGATTACCGCCAAATGGGGGTGGTGCTGATACCCCGGGCAATGTTGAAAACATGGGTCGTACTTTAAAGAGAGCAAGGTCTTGTATTTCACTTAAGGATTTATTATCAGATCTAAACACGAGTTGTCCAACGGGAACACTGCCTGCATCAAACCGAGTAATAAATGGGGGCACAGTTCCGGGAGGCATGAAAGCTCTAGAACGGTTTACATATCCAACCACTTCACCCATTGCCTGACTCATGTCTGTTCCATCCTGAAAAACAATTTTGATGAGTGCAGCCCCTTGTATGGATTTTGATTCAACAAACTTTACACCGGTTAAATACAAAAAATGATATTCATAATAAGAAGTAATAAATCCTTCCATTTGTTCAGGTGATAACCCTCCATAGGGCTGTGCCACATAAATGGTAGGAAGGCCCATTTTGGGAAAGATATCGATTTTCATTTTACTAATAGCTAAATAGGAAAAGAAGAGGATGGCCAGAATAGAAACGATAACAATAACAGGTTTTTGTAAAGCACTTTTAATAATGTTCATCTGAATTAATTAACCTGCTTAAGAAATAAATTAACATCACCTGTTGCTGCTGCTTTATATAACAATGCCTTCCATACGGCCATATAAGCTGTTTTTTGATCGGCTTTTGATTTGGCCAAATTGTATTGTGCTTGTACAACCTCAGAATAATTTGTTAGCCCGGCAGCATATCTCGAAACAATGGTTGTATAAGAATACAAGGCGGCATTAACCAACAAATCATTTTCCTTAACAGAGCTTAGTGCATAACGTATCATAGATTCCGCTGTTTGCTGTTGACTATTTAATTGTAAACCCATTTCATGCAGCTTTTCCTGATCTGCTTTTATTTGTAGGTCCTGTTGTGCTAACTGTGGTTTAATTTTCAATGTTTGAAGTAACGGCATACTTATTTGAACACCTAAACCATAATTTACTCTTTGAAAGCCAATTCCATCAAGGGTTTTCGTGCTGCCATCATACTGGGTGCCCGAGCCTCTTGCATAAGTAGTGCCCCATACACCCATCATTGGCATGGTTGATTTAGACAAAGTAGACCGTTTTGTTTTGTCTAATTCTACTGTAGATGTGTATAACCTAAAAAGTGGATGTATCACCGTATCTGTCACAGTATAATTTACGGGAAGTTTATGAAAATAGCTACTGTCGGCTATAATCAATGATTCACCTGAAGCTAATAACTGTTGTAAATGAATAATATGCTGTTCTTTGTTCTTGCTTTCATTTAGCCATTCTAATTTGGCTTTTGATATTTCAGCTGCAAAAAGTACCGTATCAACACCGGGTTTAAGTCCGGCTTGAACTAAAATTTGGGTTGTTGAAAAAAGAGATTCTGAGTGCTGAATATTTTCTGTAAATACTTTTAGTAGTTCATTGGCAGTTAAAATATCTAAATAGGTATTGGCTACTTTTATTTTATGTTGTAGTATTTCATTGGATGCTTCTGCATTTGCATACACAACCCCAGCCTCGGACTGGGCTATTTGTGCTTCCCGCTGACCAAAAGTAATGGGTTGCCAATTCATTAATAAACTTGTGGCACTACCAAAAACACCGCTATAATTGTTTGAAGACGAGGGTGGTCCACTTATTGGTATAATAAATGTGGGATATGCCATGCCGGTAATATTGTTATTTGTTGCATAATTAAGTTGGTAGGAGGCATCAAGACTTGGCAAACCTGTGTTTTTACTTACTGCAACCGTTTTTTTTGAAGCTTCTAGCAAGTAATTTTTTGCTTTTAAGTTAGGATGATCTGATTCAGCTTTTTGTATTAATTCATGAAGACTGATTACCTTTTGGGGAGCCTGAGAAAAGACTTCGAGGTTAGCCAAAATAAGCGAAAAACATAAAATTAGTTTCATGAGTAGTTAAAATATAATTAAAAATAGAATGAATTATGGATATAAATGAAAAATTAGGTTAAGACAGTTTCAATTTAGGTGAAAACAAGAGATTTTGTAAAATTGAAAGGCTATTATTTTAGTAATCC
>JAYTSC010000270.1:0-3241 GCA_043745885.1 Bacteroidota bacterium
TAAGAATTTCCCGGAAACGTTTGGAAACATATACGACATAGGCAAATGGAAGAGCAATAAATATAAGACTGTCCAGGATCAAATAAGTTGTAAAAGAAGCCGTATTTACAACCACTATTAGAATTACACTAAAGAATAACAGTGAAAAAAAACCTACAATAATAGCCCACTGCGCACCTCTTATTGATCTCCAGGAACGAAAGATCAAATAACAACTAATGAGCATGCTACCAATGGAAACAACGAGAGCAGGAAATACAAGAAACAAATTACTATAGGCACCCCAAAAAATGCCTGTTAGAATAGTCAGGGCAAAGAAAAATTTTAGGTAAAAGCTTCTTTTCTGCTCCATGGCCTGAGCAACAATCAGCGGGATCAACCCAAATATTGCTAGGCTCAGGACATTATTAAAGAACTGTGTTACCATATAAATATCGTAAGTACAGGACTGAGAAAGCCAAAATAATCTTAAAAAAGAATAGAAAGTTCCAGCTAAGCTGAAAATGGTGATCAGCCGTAAATTTATTTCTCCAGCGTTTTGAAAAGACATCAGCCAGAAAAGGAGTGTCATAATAAAACATACGGCGGCAATTGACGTTTTGAATACCAGAAGCGAATACATTCTATTTTCAAAATCAGCATTGTAAGTTGGCCCGGTTATGCTAAATAGCGAATTAAAATATTCACCGGGTTTACGTTTATAAGGTAATGGGAAAGTTGCAGATTTTATTTTACCCGGAAACGGAAAAGCTGAGATATAATCGACAAAATGAATGGCAAATAAATACTCTTTACCCTGTTCTAAATGTAACGGGATAGCATAACGATGAACGGGACTATATTCTTTGAATGGTTTGCCATTGGTTCCTACATTTCCATAAGATTCAACCAATTTCCCGTCAATGTAAAATTCTGTTGCAGCCCAACCGGAATATTTAAACCCAAGCGGCATATTCTCAAAAGAATTATCCAGTTTTATTTTTATCCTGAACCATCCTTCTACTCGGCCGTTCATGTCTCCTTTTAAAACTGACAATTCTGTAGGCCTTAATTTTTTCCATCCAGTAAGATCTCTATTTTGATTTGCCCAGTCTGATGAATGTCCTTTTTTGAAAACCCAACCATCCAACGGGGCTATCAATATTTCTTTATTATTGGTAAACATGGAAGGAGAGATCATACTGGAAGTATCCTGTGCATAGGAATACCCTGCAACAAACAAAAAAATAAAAATGACAAAAAACAATCGCATATATTTATTTTAAATTTTTCACAATTGGATGATGAATTCACTTCCTTCTCCTTCCGTTGTTTCTACTGTCAATTCACCACCATGTGCCTTCACAATATCATAGCTTAAACTCAATCCCAATCCTGTTCCTTGCCCTGTTGGTTTGGTAGTGAAGAAGGGTTGAAAAATTTTGTTTACCACTTTATCCGGGATTCCATTGCCATTATCTTCTACACAGATAAGAATATTTCCTTGATTTCGTTTAGTACTCACCTTAATAGATGGCTCATAACCTGACAGATTTTGCTTTTTCTTTTCTGTTACTGCATAAAATGCATTTGTAATCAGATTTAACACTACCCTTCCAATATCCTGCGGCAATACATTGATTTTTCCAACTGATTCATCATAGTCAGTTACCATAGCAGCATTAAAAGAATTGTCTTTTGCTCGTAAACCATGATAAGCAAGCCGCAAATACTCGTCCGTTAATGCATTGATATCGGTTGGCTCTTTTTGCCCGGTGCTATTTCTGCTGTGTTGCAGCATACCTTTTACAATAGAATCAGCGCGTTTGCCGTGGTGGTTTATTTTTTCTTCATTATTGATAACATCCTTAATTATTTCATCTTCTAAGGTTTCATTTCTTTCTGCTTTTGGTTTTAAGCGTTCAGCTTTCAGCTCTTCTAGCAGTTCAGCATTTACTTCAGAAAAATTATTTACGAAGTTCAATGGGTTTTGAATTTCATGAGCGATGCCGGCGGTAAGTTCGCCCAATGATGCCATTTTTTCTGATTGAATGAGTTGCTTTTGCGTTGATAGTAATTCTGTTAAAGCATCTTCAGCCCTTTTCTTTTCTATCTGCAGTTTTATTAAGTCTTCTTCTGCCTGTTGTGCATGTGCTTCTGCAATTTTCAAATCTTTATACCGTTTATAGGTAAGGCTTAGTACAGAGGTAAAGCGGCGGTAAATCTGTAACTCATCTTCCTGCATTTCTTTTTCTGTCCAGGCATATACGCCACCTTCCGTAAAGAAAAAGAAATAACCATATTGCACTTCATCTTGTTGGTAATCAGGAAAAGCGATTTGCGGCCGTAGTATTTTGTAATACTCTTTAATTTCATTACCCTGTAAAACAGGATGGTATTCGGTTTGGGTTAACCAGCTTTCATATACATTATTCAGAACGAGATGACCCTCCATTTTTAAACGTCCTATCAACTCCAGACTTTCACCCTTTTCGGTAGTATTCCAGGTAAATAAATCGCCAACTCGTGCTTCTCTATCCAATAATCCTACACCACATCTTCTGGGTGTTAGACTGAAGATTTGCAGTTCTTTATAAAATACACCAATCGTATCAGCAAGGTCTTGTGAACTGTGCATGGCCATGGCCATGCCACGCACCCGTTCGAGTGATGCTTCAATTTTTGCTTCTTTTGTCTGAGCTTCCGCTTTTTGCAGATCTTGGAAACGCCTGAAGGTTAAAGAAAATACAGCCGTAAACTTGCTTAGTATCCGCTGGTTCTCCGGTGAATATTGTTGCAGGGAAAATGAAAAGATGGCGCCTTCATTAAAATAACTCGCATAGAAATAGTGGTCTGGCATTTCTTCAGCCAAGTACGGAGCTTTATAATTGGGTGAGTTTGCCAATACGGCATAGTAAGCTTTCCGGTCATCCCCTTCCAGGCGATACGAATAATTATCTTTCTTTTCCTGCCACGCATTCATCAGTCCTATCCATAAAGGATGTTGCAGTAAATTGATACTGCCTACTCCTTTCATTTCTTTTCCTTCTGCAGTAGTAGTAGCGGCCCATACTTCGGCAGTTTTATCGGAATTAAATATTACAGTTCCGCACCGCATCGTTTCCACGTTAAGTAAAGAGATCTCATGAAACACGGCGGCTGTAGCGGAACCCACGTCTTCACTCGATTGCATGGCCATGGCTTTAAATCTTACTCTTTCAAGACCTGCTTCAATCCTTGCCTCTCTTGCCTGTGCTTCTGC
>JAYTSC010000271.1:0-2949 GCA_043745885.1 Bacteroidota bacterium
TGCCTTCTGTAGCGAAAAAATTTTCCTACATTAATTTATATTATTAACTCAAAAAGCTACTTACAAAGATCATTATTTTTTATAACTACATTCAGACAAGAAACCATCCTTGTTGAATCAAACTTAACAATAATTCTTCGTATTCTACATTTGAAAAGTTAAGAAATTCAGGTAAATTTTGCATTTTTCATGCTGGAAGGGAACTATAAAAGAGGTTCAGAAACCCGAGACCAGTTTCATATCTCGTTGAAGCCAATTATTGGTCGGATAATGCGCTTTTCGATCAATGGTATGGATTGCATAAGCCTGCCTAGATTTGCCACTGGTATTGGGCAAACTATAGTGAGGCAATAACCCATCCAAAACAATACAAGTACCTTTTTTTACTTCCAGCGGAATCATATCCTCCATTGAAAATGGCTCAGTATTCAGGACAAAGGATTCAGTTCCTCCACTATCTTTTTTGCGAAACCAGGAACGTAAAGGCGTAATATGTCCACCGGGCTTTGCCCATAAGCATCCATTTTCCTGTGTAGCATCATCCAATGCAAACCAGAAGCCAATACAGCTCCCGGGCTCTGTATAGAGGAAAGCTGCATCCTGGTGAATATCTACTTCTCCCCCAGTACGGGCATGTTTGAATATCAGCATACTTTGAATTAACAAGCATTCCGAGAGTCCAAGATCAGTTGCTAATTTTTTCATTTGTGGAGAGCGAGAAAAAGCATTGAAAATAGGATCGAGGTCGTGCAATGCATGGCCTATTTTGTTTAATGAATGAAACAGGTCGGTTTTCAGCTTACCTAAATCATCAAAAGCATCTTTTTCGAAGAAGAAAGAGATTTTATCCCCCGAGTTTAAAAAATAATCATCGCTTGTACGGGACTGTTCATTGGTTTGAAAAATGCTGGGATGCCCATCATAATTAAAACCATTCGCCAGATCTTTTCCACGCTGGGTAAGGGTATCACATTCAGCAGCCGTATTAAAATCGGGGAGTATAAGATATCCCCGGCTTCGAAATTGATCTAAGCGCGTAGACAAAACAATCGATTTAGTTGAAAAAATTGATGACGCTAAAGATAGTTTTCTTTGTATAAATGGCAAGAAATCCTTTGACAATTATCAGGCAATTAATTAGTAAATAGTTTGATTTTACTCAATTGTTTACTATATTTCAAAGCTATTGAAAACGAACCTAATGTATGAATCTTTCGATTTACCCCTTACTTTTCAAGGAGAAGAAATGCAAGTTCCGGCAGAATTTCAACCTTTTGGCTATACGTATCGGATTAAAATAACCGTACAAGGAACTACGTTATTTTTCGAACCCGATGAAGAGAAAAATTACCGTGCGGTTCTTATGCCGGGTGAGCAGGAAAATTCTAAGAATTTACCAAAAGGGCTCCTAGAAATAATTAGTGAAAAATTACAAGAGTTATTTAGTTAAAAGTTGTACTTTAGTAACCTAATTCATTAACTAACCTATTAAATTTAACACCATGGCAAAAGCAAAAAAAGCAGCTCCAAAAAAAGCGGCTCCAAAAAAAGCAGTAAAAAAAGCAGCGCCAAAAAAAGCGGCGAAGCGTAAACCAAATGCAGCCTTTATGGCACCCTTAGCGGTTAGTGCTGCTTTAGGTGAAGTAGTTGGCACTAAACCATTACCAAGAACAGAAATCGTTAAAAAGATGTGGGATTATATTAAGAAGAATAATCTTCAGGATAAAAAGAATAGAAGAATGATTAATGCTGATGCAAAACTCAAAGTTGTTTTGGGTAAAGCACAAGTTTCAATGTTTGAACTTGCCGGTATCATCAACAAGCATGTGAAAAAATAATCCTTGCGAAAGCAGGTGACTATTTAATTTTTACCGATTTTTATAAGAGGCCGTTTTAATAATTTTTATTATAACGGCTTCTTCTTTTATACACTACCTAAAAAATAATACCAATTAGACTTTAAAAATATGCCAATTGTGATTGTGAGGACACAATCGCGGCGATCAGGCCGTTGATTTATCTTCACAATCAACAATGGACTGCATGAGTCATACATTTTTAATATCTAATGGTATAAGTTATTGATTGCTTAGGTGTTTTTCGCCATTCTTAACTTCAAATACATGTAAGATGTGGGGAAATAAAGCATCTAAATACTCTTCGGCTCCTTTGGTAGAGCCGGGGAAAGTAAGTACTAAAGTATTCTTAATAAACCCGGCTACACTTCTTGATAGCATGGCATAAGGCATTCGTTCTTGCCCATACCTTCGGGCTGCTTCCATTACACCTTGTAATTCAGTTTCTAATAATGGTTGAATAATGTCTGGTGTAATATCCCTTTTCGAAACTCCGGTTCCTCCAACGAATAAAAGTAATTGAATGGCATCATGGGTATTCGCTTCAACTTGTGCTTTTATAGCGTTCGCATCATCTGCGATTACTGAATATTGAATGGTATTAATAAGATATTGTTTTAGTTTTTCAATAACGGCTAAGCCTGCTTTGTCCTGGGCTGTTTGCTGAAAAACAGAATCGGAGCAAACAATTACTGCAGCGTTCAAGTTCAGCAGTTGTTTACTTTCATAGCTAGATTTTCCTCCCTGTTTTTTCAATAAACGAATATTTTGTATTTCTATATTTTTATCAATCGGTTTCAACATATCATATAAAGTAAGGGCAGCAACTGAAGCACCATGCATGGCTTCTACCTCAACACCTGTTTTATAAATGGTATGCACTTCTACTTCAATTTCTATGGACAACCCCTGTATAGAAAAGCGTATATCGGTATATTCTATAGGTAACGGGTGACAATCCGGAATGGTATCACTGGTTTTCTTAACGGCAAATAAGCCGGCAACTTTCGCAAAAGCAAATACATCTCCTTTTGGAACAAGCTTGTTTTGTATGGCCTGTATGGTTGTTTCAGCAGACACTTTCACTATTGCG
>JAYTSC010000272.1:0-4660 GCA_043745885.1 Bacteroidota bacterium
CAAAAAGTATCATTTGAAATAACAGATGGTAAAAAAGGAAAACAGGCATCTAATATTCAATCTGCTGAATAGTCTTTTTCTTATCTAATTGCGCCTCTAAGTTGAATATTTCAACCTAGAGACGCAATTTTATTTAATGAAATTATTTGTTTTTAGTTTACCCCTCTCGTAATCTAGAATGAGACTATTTAGCCAATAATGAAGCTAAATTTTTGTACTCTTTCAGTTAATACAATTCAGTTTACTAATTACATTCTTTTTATTGAAAGGGTGAATTGATAAGAGCAAATACCCACCACCATTTAAAGTTGGATCTTTTTTTAATAATCCCAGATTATGAAATCCTATTAACAAGGGCCCCATTTTCAAAGCCACACCCACCCATAATTGTCCCTGGGTATTATACTGAACAGGCAAATAAGCGCCCAATCCTATTGTTTCCCATCTTGGAGTAACAGTAAATAAGTTAAGCTCTCTCGTTCTTAACTTGGTGTAATTGGAAGTTGAATGAAAATTTATATTTAATTCTCCATTTACATAAAAATGATTACCCAAATTTTTATCAATATTAATGGATAGCCTTGTTGGGTTACTGATAGAATAATTTTCTGTGATACTCGAAGTCGCATTAAAAACGGTGTTTAATGAATCTCTAAAAGACCTGATATCATTAGCACCGGATATTTTTTTTGCAATTTGCACATCGGTAAGTACTGCATTGGGGTCAGCAAATTTTCCGGAAAAGGTACTGGGTTTAAAAACATTGGCTCCCAGGTCCATTAAACTTACACCAATTTTCCAATCGTAATTCAGGTTATTGTTTATCGCATTTTGATTTGCTTCCGGGTTGTAAATCATATATTCAATTCCAAGGCTTAATCCAAGAGATGTCTTAGCGGTATTGATAAAATCATTTACATTATCGGTATTATCATAGTTTTCGGAATAAGCATAAGCAAAATTTCCATTGGTAAATGTATAAGTAGTATCAGAGCTTCCTTTCGCTTCGAGATAGCTTAGTTTACTAATCTTCGCATAAGCTCCTGAAATACTTTTCATTATTTGTAAAGTTATCCCGGCACTGAATTTAGATCGATCAGTTTCTCTAATAACTTGTGCGTAGTTAAAGTCTGCTTCCAACCAACCTGAATGGGTGGTAAATCCTTCAAGAAATGCTGTATGTCTATTCAATATTAGCGTATTGTTGAAACTATTATCTGAAGAATCGGCATAATTAAATGGAAGCGTCTTAGTATGGTTGTAAGTTCTACCCCTAATATTAATTCCAATCGAATGGTTATTATCTATCTTATATGAAAAATTGAAAAGGCTGGCATCAAAATTCGAATGTTCAAACCTTGAGGAGTTACCATCTTTCATGGTTAAATAACTACTATCTTGGTTGACTAAGCTAAGATTTTTAACATAAATCGAGTTGGTACTATTTTTTAATTGTGCTGAAAACAGGGTTACATCCCACCAATAAGCCGAGTGTATAGAAGATGCAGGATTATTAAAAATTGAAGTGCTTCCCCCATAAGCTGACCCATGTATGGCTTGATAACCCTGGGAGCATACAAAGGAGCCATAAAAAACTGACAAACCGATTAGCAGATATTTTGTAAATATTCCTTTCATTCTTATGTCTTTGATGCGTAGCTAGCAAACTTTGTTGCTTATTAATTTCATTTTCCCAGTATATGAAATTACAAATTAAAGATAAAACATTGACTATCAATACTTATTAGCAAATAATAGTAAAGAACAAGTTCAAAAATTTATTCAATTTAACAGAAGGTTTTTGTAGGTTGTTTCGTCTAATCATTTAATAAGGTACTACTTGAACGAAAAGGAATTTATTATTTCTCTGCAAAACGGTGACCCAATGGCTTTTAAGCAATTGGTGGAAACCTGGCAAAATATGGTATACAATACTATATTAAGTATTGTGCAGGATATGCAGGAAGCTGAAGATGTATCGCAGGAGGTTTTTATCCAGGTTTACCAGTCTGTAAAAAATTTCCGTGGAGAGGCTAAATTATCTACATGGATCTATCGATTGGCAATAACGAAAGCGCTGGATGCAGAAAGGAAAAAGAAGGCAAAGAAAAGAATCGCAAATCTAAAGTCATGGGTAGGATTGGGAGAAAGAGAAGATTTAGCTATTCATTTTCATCACCCCGGTGTTCAATTGGAAAATAAAGAGCTCGCTTCATTACTTTTCAAAGCCATGCAAAAATTACCCGAAAACCAACGTATTGCCTTTACATTGATTAAATCGGAAGGATTAAATTATGAAGAAGCAGCTACTATATTAAATGTATCCATTAAAGCGGTAGAGGCTTTAATGCACAGAGCAAAAGAAAACCTAAGAAAATATGTAAAAGAAAGCTAAACCGTTAATTAAATCATAGCATATGAAATCTGAAAATTTTACCCAACCCGATCTAAATAAAATAATGGAAAGTATGGATGGAATCAGCAAAGCTGAAATGCCGCACTTTTTCTATACCCGATTAATGGCCAATATTGAAAAGAAATCAACTAATACCTATTCATTGTGGAGCTTGGTAACCAAACCTGCAGTATCATTAGTTACCCTTTCTTTACTAGTTATATTAAATGTAGCTGCTATTAATTATTATTTAAGATCTCCAAAGCAAGTTGACGCTGTTGAATATTCGAGTATTGAAAAATTTGCAGAAGAATATGATTTGAATGTATCAAGTGTTTACAATGAAAAAATAATCAAATGATAAGTTTCTTCAATAAAAATAAATGGGGCACTATCGCCTTTATTTTACTGGTAATCTTAAACCTGGCTACCCTTACTGCGTTTTGGATAATGATAGATAGACGGATGGGTATGGGACAAGAACCCAGATCCGGTGTAGTTGAATTTCTGGTTAAGGAACTGGGTTTCGATTCTATCCAAAAACAAAAACTAATGGGTTTGCGAGAGGAACACCAACTGAAAATACAGGATCTTCGGAAAAATAATCGGGAAGCTAAAAACGCTTTCTTCGATTTATTACCACAAACCGAAATAAGTGATTCAACACTGTTGAAAGCCTCAGCTTCCTCTGTTAGGTTTGACCAGGAATCGGATATATTAACTTTTCGCCATTTTCAACAAATAAGAAATCTTTGTACCGATACGCAGCAGAAAAAGTTTGATAGTGTTATAAAACAAGTACTTCGCATGTCAGCGCCTCCACCACCCGGCAGGATGGAAGGCCCTCCTCATCAACTAGGAGATGGTCCACCCCCACACAGAGAAGGAGGTCCACCTCCACCTAATAACCAGCGCCCACCTCCCCCCAAAGATTAATTTTTTTACTGCAAAGGATTTATTGAACAATCGACATCTAATCATCAAACAAGCATTATGAATAAGAACAATGTTACCTGTAGTTCGCTATTGTTAATAGCCACAGTGATCTGTTTATCCTGTCAAAAAGATTCAGCAAGCAGTATTACTAGCACATCTACTACTACAAATGCAATACTTGCCGATGTTTTTAAAAAATTCAACTCAACAGTGAGTGTGTCCACTGATGGAACAACGATTACTATCAAAAGTGATGGAGTGCCAGATCATAAGAGCTGTTATTTTGCAACCACAGATGCCCGTTACCAGGCATACAATGGAACGAATACGACCTTTTCTAAAAATCCAAATAGTATTGGCACCAAAAGTTTTACATTTAAAATACTGGCATCACCAATGGTTGATGCAGCACATGCTGCTACCCCATTGGGGCCAATTGGTGTAGCCGTAAATGGGGTACCTATTTATAACCAATATGCAGGGCCTAATCAGCCTTTGACCAATGAGATCAATTCATTCGACCAATACAATGGACACCCCGATCCAACATCAACATACCATTACCATGTTGAGCCTTTGTATATCACACTAAACAATACCAAGTCTGCTTTAATAGGATTTTTATTGGATGGATTTCCTGTGTACGGTTCATTAGAAAATGGTAAGACAATGGTAAGCGCCGATCTCGATACTTATCATGGACATACCGGTGTTACCGCCGATTATCCCAATGGAATTTATCATTACCATATTACAGCTGATGCACCGTATATTAATGGAGTTGGGTTTTATGGAACCAAAGGGTCGGTTACACAATAATCCCTATCGATTGATAATGGGTATAGGAAAATACTTTTCAGTTACACCGGTAATTGAAAAGTATTTTTTCACCTACCGGTGTTGATGTTGTATGAATATCTTTAGCAAGGTTTAACATTCAAAGCAAAGGTTACGATGTATAAGTTACTTCTAATAATGGTAAACAATTTTTCATCAAATAAATTTTCAAGATCATGAAAAAGAAATGTATCTTTTTATTTTTTCTTTCACTATTTGTTTTTTTCTTTTCAATGGCACAGAATCAACAGCCGCCAAAGCCCCCCGGTGAGGAAGAAAGATTAAAACAGGTTTCGGAAAAGATTACTAAAGAAATTAAACTTTCTGCTACACAAAAAACAAAAGTAGAAGCCGCTTATAAAGATTTTTTTGTTGATGTAGAAAAGCTTCGTGCTAAAAATGGTAACAAAGAGATGCCACCATCACCATCACCCGGCAGTAAAGAAGACATGGATAATTTAAGTAAGGCAAGGGATGCAAAAATTAAATCAG
>JAYTSC010000273.1:0-4405 GCA_043745885.1 Bacteroidota bacterium
GGCATTGTTGCACAGGATACTATGTCACGTGCAAGTGTTGAGGTTGCACCACCATTGTTTACAGGTACTGAAGGTTTTAGAACCTGGTCAGTCGGCTTGCATGCCGGAGCAATGGCTCCTTATTCTGCTTTTGGCGAAAGAAATGATTTTTCTAATTGGCTAATAGCATTAGGCTATGGCTTTTATGTAAAAAAACAGATTTCCCATACAATAGGTATTCAGGCAGATTTTATGCGTGGTACTTTAAAAGCCAATAACGATAAGTTATGGGTTGGTTTACCACCTCCCGGACCCTATGCTTCTTTTCAAACAGATCTGCATTGGACGGCAGCACTAAGCGCTGTTATAACATTGGGTAATATCAATTGGGCACAGCTACAAACTTCTATACAACCTTATGTTTCTATCGGCGGTGGAACTATGAGTTTTAACCCTAGGCTGGTTACTAAAGCCGGTGCATCTTTTGATTATAGCCCGGGTAAAAGTGTCTATGATTTCTATGTTCCTATTGGATTGGGTATTAAAGCTAATTTATCTCCAAATGTTAATCTCGATCTTGGGTATACAATCGGATTTGTTGATGGAGATGATATGGATGGTTATTTTAAAGACCCAATACTCCTTGATAAATTCTCTTACCTTCATATCGGTCTGGAATTTTCATTAGGAAAATCAACAAAACCACAATTAGCCAGACATAATGCACCTGCACAATTGGCTAAGAATGTAAAAGACGGTGATGATGCTATGCGCGCTTCTTTAGCTGCAAGTGAAGCACGTTACAACCAACGACTTGCTGAGATTGCAGCCATGAAAGAAGAAATAGCCAAAATGAAAATGGATTCTGACGGTGATGGTGTTAGCGATTTCTTTGATAAATGCCCTAACACGGCAAATGGTGTAAAAGTAGATGGTTCCGGCTGTGCATTACCAATGTTGCCTCCAGCTAAAAAAGATACCGTAGTTCAGATTCAAAAAACAACTTATATCATAACAGAGGAAGATAAAAAAATTGTATTTGACGCAATTAGAAACCTTGAATTTGATTTCGGTAAATCAAGTATCCGATCAAAATCTTATCCTAGTCTTAACAGGGTAGCCGAGTTATTGATTAAGAAAGGAATCAGCCTCAAATTAGCCGGTCATACAGACGATATTGGTTCTGAAGCTGCCAATATGAAACTTTCTAAAGATAGAGCTGAATCAGTAAAAAATTACCTCGTTTCACAAGGTGTTAACGCTAGCCGAATTGAAGCAACCGGTTATGGCGAATTACAGCCAATTGCTACCAACAAAACAGCAAAAGGACGCCAAGATAACAGACGTGTAGAGTTTACCATCTATTAATTATCACTTATATTGAAGGGGCCCGTAAGATAAAATCTCTTGTGGGCTCTTTCTTTTAAAGCACATCCTGCGAATAATGCAACAATCAGTTATTCTCATGTAACAGTTAGTCTTTCAAAAGGAACCAACTTCACTATATCAGATAAGTAGTTTCTTAGCAGTATTTGAAACTACTAAAACCATACATCATGAGAAATAATATAGGATATATAGATCGGTTGCTACGTATCGCAATCCTGATGTCTATCAGCCTTTCCATCCTTGCAAGTTTACTCAGAGGACCAATGGCAGTGACAGGGATCTTTATCATCGTATTTTTGATGGTAACCTGCTTTAGTGGTTATTGCCCGTTTTATGGACTCTTTCATCTTAACTCAAAAAGAAGCCTCAATACCAAAGCTGGAATATATGAGAACAACCATCGTATTAGCAAATTACAACAAATATTCCCTAATCAATTAAAAACCTAAATACACAGTTATGAAAAAAATCATTTTCTTTTTTGTATTAGCCGCATTGGCATGTAACCTATCTGCACAAACTACCACACCCACTAAAAAAGCCGCAGAGAAAGATATGCGTAAAGATGTGGTTGATCTGAAAGCAGAACGTAAAGAGCGTAACGAAAAGATCCTGCATGCCAAATTCAAACAGGCAGGGGTTGAACAGAAATCGATCAAAGCCGATAGGAAGCATTTGAATGCCAACAAAAAGCACCTCAAAAACAAAGGGGTAAAAACACCGATCACAAAGGCGAAAGAGCAGATGGATCCGATAAAGCATTAATTCAATAATAGGAATGCATATGCAGTTACTGTATGGGTATCTTGATTTGTATTAACGACAAATAAAATTATTTTCATGACCGAGGTAACAACAGGCCGTTTTAAAAAATCAATGGAAACAACTGGCGACTATGTCCTGTTCTTCTCTTCTTTTTTCAGAAATATATTCACTGGCGGGTTTGAGTGGAATGAACTCATACGCCAATGTTATCTGATTGGATTAAAGACGCTGAATATCGTTCTTGTTACCGGTTTTATACTGGGCTTTGTACTAACACTACAGCTTCAACCTACTATGAAAATCTTTGGAGCAACTGGCTATCTGCCAAATATGGTTGCCATTTCTATTATCCGTGAAATAGGCCCAGTAATTATTTCGTTGATCTGTGCAGGAAAAATTGCTTCGGGTATTGGTGCTGAGTTAGGTAGTATGAAAGTAACCGAACAAATTGCCGCCATGGAAGTATCGGGTGCTAATCCGGTACAGTACCTCGTGGTTACCCGTGTCATCGCTTGTACACTCATGGTGCCTTTGCTTGTTTTATTTGCTGATGCATTATCTATCCTGGGTGGATTTATGGGTAGTAATATTTCGGGTGATATGACGTGGATTCTCCATTTCAATAAATCCTTTTCTTCTTTAACCTTCTCCGATTTTTTTCCGGCATTGATCAAAACCTATTTGTTTGGATTTATTATCGGCTTTATCGGTTGTTATAAAGGATATCATGCCAACAGGGGTACAGAGAGTGTAGGCGTTGCCGCTAATTCAGCAGTTGTATTGGCAACGGTATGGATCATTTTAATGGATGCATTGGCCGTTCAATTCACCAGCATATTTGTTTATAACTGATCTATGGAAAATGTTATTGAAATAAAAGGATTAAAAAAATCATTCAACAGCATAGAAGTCTTGAAAGGAGTTACCCTTTCTGTGCAGAAAGGAGAAAACCTGGTTGTAATAGGCAAAAGCGGAGAAGGAAAAAGTGTTTCGATTCAATGCCTGATTGGTATGATACCAATTGATGAAGGAAGCATCCAGATCTTTGGACAAGAAATACCGGAACTGGATGAAGTTCAGTTAAAAGCAGTTCGCGAAAGGGTAGGCTTTCTTTTTCAACAGTCGGCTTTATATGATTCTATGACCGTTAGAGAAAATCTGGCTTTCCCTTTACAACGTGTTTTAAAAATTAAAGATCCCGTTGATATTCAAAAACGTTCAGAAGAAGCATTACAGGCCGTTGGATTATCAGATGCCATCGATAAAATGCCTTCCGATCTCTCAGGAGGCCAGCGAAAAAGAATGGGTCTAGCTAGAACATTAATCGTTCGACCTGAAATTATTTTATACGACGAACCTACTACCGGCCTCGATACCATAACAGCTAAAGAGATCAGTCAGCTGATCATGGATATCAAAGCCAAATACAAGGCTTCTTCCATCATCATCACCCACGATATGGCCTGCGCAAAAATTACTGCAGACAGAATCGTAATCATCAGTGATGGTAAATGTTATGCTGAAGGAACCTACACAGAACTTGAAAATTCAGCAGACCCTTTTATCAGTTCATTTTTTAAAACTTAGTATTATGCAAATCGGCACTTCACAAAAAATAAAAACCGGCATATTTGTTATTGCCGGTCTGACTGTTTTACTATTAATGATATTCTTTATCGGTAACCAAAAAAATTTATTCAGGAATACCATACAGTTACACATCAAATACCACACTGTAGCAGGTTTACAGGAAGGTAATTTTGTTCGTTTTGCCGGTATTAATATTGGATCGGTTGATCTGATCGAAATAATCAATGACACAACAGTGATGGTTGATATTTCTATCCGTAAAAAAGTACAAAAGTTTATTAGAAAAGACAGTCATGCCAGTATTGCAAATGATGGATTAATGGGAGATAAACTTATCCAGATAAGTCCGGGAAATGAAACATCGCCCCTGATAATTGAAAATGGAACACTGGTAGCAGCGAACCCCATGGATATGGATAAAGTAATGGTCAAAGTAGAGAGGATAGTAAACAATATAGATACCCTCTCTAGCCATCTGTCATCCATTTTCGGAAAAGTGAATAACGGCCAAGGAACACTTGGAAAACTCATCAACAGCGATAAGCTAGCCAACGATCTGTCACAAACTGTCAGCTCCGCCAAGCAAACCGTTAGATCCATTGATAAAGCTGCCGACGGATTAAAAGACAATATGGAAGCTGCCAAACATAATTTCTTACTAAAAGGCTTTTTTAATAAGAAA
>JAYTSC010000274.1:0-5457 GCA_043745885.1 Bacteroidota bacterium
TGTTTAAATAGGATTTGGTCATTTTTTTTGAAAGCCCTTCCATGAAATCCACCTGCATTTACCCTAAGGTTGGTGCTACAACTATGTAACCATTCATTACAAACAAAGCCTCCCTCTACAGAAAGATAAACTCTGGCACCGGTGATTTTCTTTGTAAATGAAAGAAGCGATCCCTTTTGTATCATGATAGGCTGAAACAGGGGTAATAATTCACCTCGAATACTAGCTGAAAAATCTGCCCCACACAATGCGATTAGTTTTGTTTCCTCGAATAATATTTCAGCAGCGGGAAAATGCATTTCGATAACGGCTTCCTTAGCTTCATTTCCAACCAAGGCATTAGCAACCTGCATAGCCAATCCATCCATCACCCCACCCGGATTTATTCCCAAATACTGATAACCATACCTTCCTCCATCTTGGATAGTATCTAATAATCCGTTCTTGGTTATACGTAAACTCATGGTTTTGGATAGTTTTCAAACTCACTAATTGAAATAGGATAAAACTGAACTTCATCACCGGGCTGTAACAAACAGGGTATTTCTTTCTCTGCTGAAAACATCTTTACCGGAGTTTGTCCAATTAATTGCCATCCACCGGGTGAATCAAAAGGATATATACCAGTTTGCTCTCCGGCAATGCCAACACTCCCGGCAGGTACATAAACCCTTGGATTTGTTTTACGTGCTGTAATGAGTTTTTCAACAACCGTACCCATATAAGCAAAACCCGGTAGGAATCCAATCATGTATACACGATACTTTTTTGAACAGTGCAAACGAATTACTTCCGCAACAGATATTTCATGGGCTGTTGCCAACGAACTGATGTCCGGAGCCAATGAAAGATCATAACAAACGGGGAAACGCAGTTCTCTTGGTTTTACTTTTTCACCAGCTGTACTTTTCATAAATGCCGAATCCAAATATTTTTCCATATAGCTATAAGCTATATTTACTTTATTATTCTTTTTAATGATGGTCACATCATAAATAATAGTAAGCGAATTATAAGCAGGGATAATATCTTTTATACCGTGAAGAGGTTGCAGTGAAATACCTTTGAAAAGTGAAATAATTTGTTGATTAATTGATTCATCAACCTTATTTCCTAATTCAAGTGTAATGGCATGATCGCCACAGGGAAAAATTCGATAGGGTACTAATGGCTTCATCTTTTACAAATTGTTTGTTCCTTTTTAAGGCAATCATTGCTTGGTTCTGATAATTTCATAATTCTCTCTTTCTAAAAAAGCAGCATACAACTTAGCTGTAATAGAATTTTCAGAAAATGGAGATAAGGTAATATCATCTATTTTAGTAACCGGTATGAGACGTTTAGTGGAACTGGTAATGAATGCTTCTTTAGCTAATGTGTAATCCTGTTTACTAATATCTCGTTCCTCTACAACAATACCCAGCTCTGTTGCAATGTTCAATAAATGTTTTCGTGTTACCCCTTTTAAAATATTTTTATCGGGTGTAACTAACCGGTTATCCGAGGTTACAATAAAAAAATTAGCCCTGGGACATTCACTTACCATATGATTATGATGATAGAGTATATCATCTCCGCCTTTCTCTTTTAACCAGGGTTGTAATTGAATAGCCATCAAATAGTCGGTTGTTTTTACATCAGGCATTTGACGCAGGTATGGGTAGGTAACTAATGTATAACCGGGTAAAAAAATGGAAGTCGGCGTTGGCGTAATGGGCTTTTGTATCATTATAAAATTAGGTTCCGCAATGCTATACCCATCCAAAGAATTACCTCCGGTAAGTAAAATTTTTATTCCGGAATATCGAAGATTGTTTTTTTGTAATAACATTTTAATGAGTGTAATCATTTCCCCTTTAGTTTTTCTTATCGGTAATCGCATGATATCTGCAGAATGAAAAAAACGATCAATATGGTCTTCTAAAAAAAGAGGTGTATATTCAGTTACCCGAAGGAAATCAAATAAGCCATACCCTCGTTGTAAGCCCAAATCGCTAACAGGAACCGATGCCTCAGACAAGGGTAGCCAACTGCCATTCAAATAACAAATCGGGTCAAGCACGGGAATACTATTTTAACTATGATTTTATTAAAGTTAGGAATTATCCGGAGCCCACGAAAGTTATCCATCAATAACAAAGCTTTTTCATCCAACTTCTTAGAGATATTACTTGTTCTTCCTTATCTTTCTCTTTCATTTGAAAATTATGAATAAAATATTTGCCTTTCTATTTACTGGTTTTGCCTGTTTACAAACATTTGCCCAGATAGCACCCAGTTGGTTACGCTACTCCGCTATTTCTCCTGATGGACAAACCATTGTATTCACTTACAAAGGTGATCTATATCGGGTACTTGCTTCCGGCGGAACTGCAAAATCATTAACTGTTCATAAAGCACAAGACTTTATGCCGGTTTGGAGTCATGATGGAAAATCAATTGCATTTGCCAGTGATCGTTATGGCAATTTCGACATATTCATTATTCCTGCTGAAGGTGGTGAAGCTAAAAGGGTTACGTATCATTCTGCACAAGAATATCCTTACGCATTTTCTAATGATGATAAAAAAATTCTGTTCGGTTCTGTAAGAATGGATCTGGCGGCAAACCGTACATTTCCAACAGGTTCACAACCTGAATTGTATTCCGTTTCCGTAAGTGGTGGTAGGGTTAATCAAGTGCTTACCACTCCGGCAGAAGATGTTAAGTTTAGTAAAAATGGACAATACCTGATTTATCATGATAAAAAAGGGCAGGAAAACACTTGGCGAAAACACCATACCTCAGCTGTAACTCGCGACATATGGATGTATGATACGAAAGCAGGGACACATAAAAAAATTACTTCTTTTATTGGTGAAGACAGAACGCCGATATTTACAGATAATGACAAAGCCTTCTATTATTTGAGTGAAGAAAGTGGGTCTTTTAATGTACAAAAAATGGGTATTGAGGGCGGCAAATCGCAACAGGTTACTTCCTTTAAAAAACACCCGGTTCGTTTCCTCAGCTCTTCAAATGACGGGCTTTTGTGTTATAGTTATGATGGAGAATTGTACACCCAAAAAGGAATGGGCAAAGCGCAAAAAGTAAGCATCAGTATTTCATCAGATGCCAAAACCAATAATGAAAAAGTGGTGCCGGTAATGGGCGGAGCAAGGGATGTTTCTGTTTCATCCAACGGTAAAGAAGTTGCATTTATTTTCCGTGGTGAGGTTTTTGTTACCAGTGTTGAAGGTGGGGTTACCAAACGTATAACCAATACACCTGAACAGGAACGACTGGTAAGTTTTTCTCCAGATGGGAAATCACTTTTATATGCGTCTGAACGGGGCAATAGCCGGAAAATTTTTGAAACCAAAAAATTGCGCGATGAAGAACCTTATTTTTATGCCTCAACTGTTTTAAAAGAAACACCGATTATTAACAATGAAAAAGAAAATTACCAACCCGTGTATTCGCCAGATGGCAAGGAAATTGCATTTATAGAAAATCGGATGACATTAAAGATTTATAACCTGGCTAGTAAGCTTTCTCGCACAATTTTAACTGAAAAAGAACTTTTTTCCATGGGAGATAATGACCAGTATTTTCAATGGAGTCCGGATAGTAAATGGATTTTATTTGACTATGCCGTTCCGGGAATTGCACCCGGCGAAGTGGGTTTGGTTTCAGCAGATGGTAGTGGCAAAGTAATTAACTTAACAGAAAGCGGATTCAACGATGGAAATGCCAAATGGATTTTGGGTGGCAAAGCCATGATATGGAATAGCAACCGTGATGGACTAAAAGCTGTTGCACAAAGTGGCGGCGCACAAAGCGATGTATATGCTATGTTTTTTACACAGGATGCATTTGATAAATTTAAACTTAGCAAAGAAGATGCAGCATTATTAAAAGAAGCTGATGAAACCAAAGCAAAAGCGGATACAGCAAAGAAAAAAGAAATTAAAAAAGACAGTGTTGTGATAGATTGGGAAGGACTTACCCTTAGAAAATCAAAATTAACCATTCATTCTTCCTCTTTAAGTGATGCATTAATTAGTAAAGATGGTGAAACATTGTATTATTTGGCAAGTTTTGAAAAAGGTAGTAATCTATGGACCACTAACCTAAGAACCAAAGAAACCAAAATGATGGTAACCTTGAATGCTGGCAGAGGAAATATAGTATGGGATAAAGAGCAAAAAACGATTTTTCTTTCGGCAGATGGAGGAATTTCAAAAATTGATCCAACCAGTGGCAAGAGAGATATGATTAGTATTAATGGCGAAATGATGCTAAACACAGAAGCAGAACGCAGGTTCATGTTTGAACATGTTTGGAGAAGGACTAAAGAAACTTTTTATACTGCTAGTATGCATGGTGTAAATTGGGATAGCTACAAACCCGATTATGAAAAATATCTTCCACATATTGGTAATAATTATGAGTTCTCTGAAATGTTGAGTGAATTATTAGGCGAGTTGAATGTGAGTCATAGTGGTTCGAGTTACAACGCAGTTAACCCTACTGGAGATGCAACTGCATCACTCGGCGCATTTTATGATCAATCATTCACAAGTGCCGGAATACAAATAGAAGAAGTAATCAAAGACGGCCCTTTGGATAAAGCCGGATTTAATATAAAGAAAGGAATGATCATTGAATCTGTTGATGGGGAAATCATTACAATTGATAAAGATTTTGCTCAATTCCTAAACAGAAAAGCAGGAAAAAATACCTTAGTTGTTTTTACAGAGGGGGGAATTAAAAAGGAATTAATTATTAAACCCATTTCTATCGGGGAAGAAAACGCATTGCTATATAAACGCTGGGTACGAAAGAACCAGGAGGAAGTTGATCGTCTAAGTAATGGTCAATTGGGATATGTGCACATACCTGGAATGAGTGATGCCTCTTATAGAACTACTTACGAAGATGTGATGGGCAAATATGCCAGTAGAAAAGGAATCGTTATAGATACCCGATTTAATGGTGGTGGCGATTTGGTTGCCGATCTGGCGATGTTTCTCAGTGGAAAAAAATTCATGGACTATACCACCGATACCCGAAGCAATGGGTATGAGCCTAATTTCAGATGGACAAAACCCAGTATCTCCATCGCCAATGAAGCCAATTACAGTGATGGGCATTGTTATGCATATGCGTACAAAGAATTGAAACTTGGAAAACTGGTGGGCATGCCTGTTCCGGGTACCTGTACTTTTGCGGGGTGGGAATCATTGCAAGACAATAGCCTCAGATGGGGTGTACCTCCTCTCGGTTGTAAATCAATGGATGGCCAGTATTTAGAAAACCACCAGACAGAGCCAGATATTAAATTGATGAATGATTTTGATGTGGTGATGAAAGGGAAAGACCAGCAATTAGAAGCGGCGGTTGCAGCACTTATGAAAGACATTAAATAAAAAATTGTTTGTGGTTTGTAGTTTGTAGTTGAGTTAAACTACAAAC
>JAYTSC010000275.1:0-4423 GCA_043745885.1 Bacteroidota bacterium
CGGGCAATTTCGGTTCTTCTTCTTTCTCCCCCGCTCAAGCTGTCGCCATTATTTTTTCTTACATGGTGTAAGTTAAACTCATCTAATAAGGATTCAAGCTTATGTTGCCTTTCTCCCTGCGTAAGTTTGGTCATTTCTAATACCGCCAGCACATTATCTTCTACACTTAACTTTCTAAATACACTGGCTTCCTGCGGCAGGTAGCCAATTCCCATTTGTGCCCTTTTGTACATGGGCAATTTGGTGATATCCTGGTCATTAAGGAAAACGCGTCCTGCATCTGGCTTTATAAGGCCCACTACCATGTAAAAAGTGGTGGTTTTCCCGGCTCCATTGGGTCCTAATAAACCAACAATCTCACCCTGGTCCACATTAACCGAAACATGTTTTACCACGGTGCGACCTTTATAGCTTTTTACGAGTTCCTTTGTATGAATGGTTAGTGTCAATGAGAAGAGTTTTGGCAAAAATAGAGTTTATAAAGATGATATGGGTATTGTGCTATTATCTTAACAGATGTTTTTCTATCCGGCTCATCGATGTATATTGCAGCCATTTACCGTGATAATGATGAGCCTAATGGCCCATCTGATTAAAAAAGTTGACATTCAGATGAAAGTTACAGAACATATCCAACAAGCAAATGACACGTTAATCACTTTTGAAGTATTACCTCCTTTAAAGGGTAAAACCATTACTACCTTATATGATCACCTAGATCCATTGATGGAATTCAAACCATCCTGGATTAATGTAACCTATCATCGAAGCGAAACCATGTTTAAGAAAAAGGTAGATGGCACTTTTGAAAAAGTTGAAGTTCGCAAACGTCCCGGAACAGTGGGTATTTGTGCAGCTATCATGAACCATTACAAAGTTGATGCTGTTCCACATATTATTTGTGGAGGATTTACCAAAAGAGAAACAGAAGATGCATTAATAGATCTTGATTTTTTAGGAATAGATAATGTATTGATACTTCGTGGAGATGCTGCTAAAAATGAAACCGCTTTTGAATCGGAAAAAAATGGAAATCATTTTGCCATAGATCTGTTGCAACAAGTTAATAACATGAATAATGGCCTTTATTTGGATGAGGATATCAAGAATGGCGGTAAAACAACATTTTGCATGGGGGTAGCCGGTTACCCGGAAAAACATTTTGAAGCACCCAATTTAGAAATTGATCTCCAGAAGTTAAAACAGAAAGTAGATGCCGGTGCAGAATACATAATGACACAGATGTTTTTTGATAACCAAAAGTTTTTCGACTTTGTTAAAGCCTGCAAGGATAATGGTATCAACGTGCCAATTATTCCAGGATTAAAACCAATTACGAACAAGAAACAACTCTCTGTTTTACCCAGAATATTTCATGTTGATATACCTACAGATTTATCCAATGAACTGATGAAATGTAAAACTGACCAAGATTGCGAAATAGTAGGTGCCGAATGGTTAATTCAGCAAAGTAAAGAGTTAAAAGCTTTTGGTGTTCCTGTATTGCATTACTATACTTTGGGCAAACCAAAAGTTATCTGGAATGTAGTGAAGGCATTATAACTAAAATGTTTACAAAGTTCTAAATAACTGCGCCCTTGCGCCTTGGCGAGCAAATTTTTTCTCGTCAAGGAAGGCGCAAGGGCGCAGTTTTGTTAGGTTAATTTCTTTTTTTATTTCACTGATTTTCTTTTGGTTTCAATTAAATCATCAAACTGTTCTAAGCTTAATTGTTTGGCAATAATATGTTTGTCTTTGTCAAGCAAATAGACAGTGGGTGTTTTATAAATATCAAATAATTGCCTGAAGTTGGGTTTACCTGCTTTTTCGGTTGCGGCTTTTGCTTCCTTGGTTTCATAGGCATGTATCCAGCCGCTCAGATTTTTTTCATGAATAAATTTTTTCCAGGCCGGAATTTCAGCCTCATAAATATTTACAGAATATACCACAACCCCATAAGATTTCCATTTGGCTTTGTACAAAGAATCCAATCTCGGTATTTCTTCTTTACAATGCCCGCAATTGGGATCCCAAAAGGCGACTACTGTGAAAGGAGCTTTTACATCATACAAAGAGGTGGTTTTGCCTAAAGTATCGGTCAAATCCAATAGGGGTGCCGGCTGACCAATTTGATTCGCCATTAAACTATAAGCCCGCTCAGTAATGGTTTTTCTGGAAGCCGGATTGAGCAAAATAGTATCGCCTTTGGCATAAAAATTCTCGAAGAGATAAACAAATACTTTATCCTGCCCCATAAATTCGGGGGTCATGTATTTATTGGTGAACTTGGTTAAAAGATAGGGATATATTTCTTTCCCGGTTCTTGCAGAAAGCAAAATATATTTCACTTCATTGATTATAGAATCGGGTTCTGGCGAAACTATATTTTTAAAATAGTCTTCTAGTTTGAGTTCAAAAAAGGGAGTGCGTAATAAACGGTCATCATTGAAAGCAACATCATCCCAATAATGGTCTTTCACAAAACGGAAAGGATACAAAGAATCTACTTTTCCTTTCATAAAAGGTATGGCTGGGGCTGATGGTCTTTTCATGGCACCCAGTAACATGGCTAATAATGAATTGGGCTGCTTATTCATGATATTGTCCCGATAATCCTGCAATTCTTTATCTGTTTTAATTAACTCCTCTCTGGCTTTGGTAGAATCTTCTCTTGTTTTCGCAGTTTTATATTCATTTTCTACTTGTGCCATTCTCATCCCTTTTGTGCCGGTATAAGTTGCATAAGATTTATACAAATCATTATCTACCGAACCGGTAATCACTGCCTTGTCCTTTAAAGAAGTATCAGCTACAATACTAAATTGTTGTTGCGCATCCATTAACAAATCAAACTGAATGGTAAGCTGTGGCGATACAACAAAATAAATACCCCCGGTTAATTTAGTAGGGCCTTTAAATACCCCTTGGCTTTTTTCGTTAAGCACTGCTGAATCAACCAAGGCTTTCCCTTTTCCAAAATAACTGCCCAGATACACTTTACAGTTTTTTAGTGGTGTAAGGGTAATATGGATGTTTCTACCTTTCGGAACCGGAGGCTTTTGAGTGGTGGTAGTAGTTTTTTGGGCAAAAATGACTAAAAATCCAATCAAGGCAAGACTTGTAAATAGTAAACGCTTCATAATTTTCGAATTCGGGGTAAATTTAAGTAAATAGGTTATGCGGACTGTTAATCAGTTGCCAAAAAATCTTAGTAAGGGATCTCTTTACAATCCTGCCCAATCCTAATTACATTTGCACCCGTGAGAAAACAAAAGAAAATAGTTGTCTTGGAAAAGGTCTTGGTGCTTGATTATGCTGCAGAAGGAAAATCCTTAGCCCGAGTAGATGGGAAAGTAATCTTTATTGAAGGAGCCGTTCCGGGCGATTTGGTTGATCTGCAATTAACAAAAAATAAGACGGATTGGGCAGAGGGCTTTACCATTAAAACACATTCATTTTCGACCGATAGGGTAGTTCCTTTTTGTAGTCATTTTGGGGTTTGTGGAGGATGTCAGTGGCAAATGCTTCCCTATGAAAAACAGCTTTTTTACAAACAAAAACAAGTAACAGACAACCTGGAAAGAATTGCAAAAGTGAATTTGCCCCCAATTTCCCCCATAATTGGCGCTGAACAGACCAGACAGTACAGAAATAAAATCGAATATACTTTTGCTACCGGTAAATACATTCCTACAGAAGAATTTAGAAGAATGAAAGCAGAAGGAGTTTCGATAAAAGATCAACCCGGAGCTGCAGGCTTTCATGTTCGAGGCTTTTTTGATAAAGTAGTGGAGATAGATATCTGTCATTTGCAGGAAGAGCCTACTAATTTAATTCGGAAAGCGGTAGCAAAATTTGCAGTTGATAGGCAGATCCCTTTTTATAATGTGAGAACCCATGAAGGTTGGTTACGTAATATGTTTGTCCGTAATACTACTACCGGTGAATTAATGGTGAATGTAGTATTGGGGTATGAGGATGATGAGAATAGAATTCTTCTTCTTGATAAATTATTGGAACAATTTCCTCAAATAACAACCTTATTATATACCATTAATACTAAGAAGAATGATAGCCTTCAGTTTCTGGACCCTAAAACATATACAGGCAATGGGTTTATTATTGAAAAACTAGAAGACCTTTCTTTCATGATAAGTCCTAAATCATTTTTTCAAACGAATACCAAACAGGCCGAAAAACTATATGTGGTTACTCGCAATTTTGCCGAACTTTCCGGAAGTCAAATAGTTTATGATTTATATTGCGGAACTGGCAGTATTGGTATTTTTGTAAGTAAATTGGCTAAAAAAATAATCGGTGTTGAAATGGTAGAAGAAGCAATCATAGATGCAAAAAAGAATGCAGCACTAAATAATATTACACATGCTTCTTTCTTTGCAGGCGATGTAATTGATATTTGTAA
>JAYTSC010000276.1:0-2588 GCA_043745885.1 Bacteroidota bacterium
ACAGCAGTAATGTAGGGTAGATTAATTTCTGTTTCAGAAGAAGAACTCAACTCAACTTTTGCTTTTTCAGATGCTTCTTTTAAACGCTGCAATGCCATGGGGTCTTTGCGAAGGTCGATGGCTTCCTGCGATTTAAATTCATCAGCCAACCAATCCATCACAACTTTATCAAAATCATCTCCTCCCAAATGGGTATCACCATTAGTTGATTTTACTTCAAAAACGCCATCACCTAGTTCCAAGATTGAAATATCAAAAGTTCCACCACCTAAATCGAATACTGCTATCTTTTGATCTGCATGCTTTTTATCTAACCCATAGGCCAATGCGGCTGCAGTGGGCTCATTTACAATCCTACGTACAGTTAAGCCTGCAATCTCGCCAGCTTCTTTGGTAGCCTGCCTTTGAGCATCATTAAAATAGGCTGGAACGGTAATAACCGCTTCAGTTACTTCATGCCCAAGGTAATCTTCCGCTGTTTTCTTCATTTTTTGAAGAATCATGGCCGACATTTCCTGTGGCGTATATAAACGGTCATCTATGGCTACCCGAACCGTATTATTGTCACCTTTGGCTACTTTATAGCTCCAATGGCTAATTTCTTCGGTCACTTCGTCAAAACGACGGCCCATAAAACGCTTAACACTACTGATTGTATGCTGTGGATTTGTAATTGCCTGCCTTTTAGCAGGATCACCCACTTTACGCTCACCATTCTTTAAAAAGGCAACTACAGAGGGGGTTGTTCTACGCCCTTCATCATTGGCAATTACTACCGGCTCGTTACCTTCCATAACAGCTACACAACTATTGGTTGTTCCAAGGTCAATTCCTATTATCTTTCCCATAAATTTTGAATTTCAGATGATTAATAATTTTATTAATTGTCAATCACCATGCCACCAGCTTAAATGTGCAAAAATGTCAGCCCCATATTGATTTTTGTGTCTTTTTCAGCTCGTTTTAGATATAAAAAAATGGAATCTTCTGTCAAATTGCTTCATTGTTTCTATGAAAAATGCTATATTTAACGCTTCCATATCAATGGGTATTGATCTTGTGCCCATTTAATAAGGAGCTATTAAATATCCTTTCTAAGAAAAACTGCGGTATGTTTATCTAACCCTGGTATAAACTAATGTGTGTACGTAAGTAGAAAAAAAGGTATTAAGGTAATTTTATTAATCGGAACCATTCTGATCTGTTCCCAATTATGGGCGCAGCGGGGAAGTATTCGTGGTAAAGTAGTGAATGACTTTACAAAAGAAACCGTACCATTTGCCAGTATTTTCTGGAAAAAAGCGGGTAATGGTACAACCAGTGATAGTGCAGGTAATTTTATCATCAAATTTAGTCATCATCCATTAGACACCTTAGTAGCTAGCTATGTTGGCTTTGCTGAAGTATTTAAGCCTTTTGCCAGTAGCTTAAAAGATACCGCAAACATAGATCTTGTATTTCATGAGTTGAAACTAGCCCATACAGTTGAAGTAAAATCTAAATTTAATAAAGGATTAAGGTGGTGGAAACTGATTGTAGCCAACAAATTTAAAAACAACCCCTACAAATACAAGAACTATGCATATGAGTTGTATAATAAAATGGAACTTGACTTAAACAATGTTAACCGGAAATATTTTACTGATAAAAAATTATTAGCTCCTTTTGTTTTTCTTTTAGAAAATATTGACAGTATTTCTGATCATACCCCGTTTCTTCCGGTATATATGACAGAAGCTCTTTCTGATTACTATTATTCAAATGACCCGGTTAGAATTAGGGAAGAAATAAAAGCCGCAAAGACGGAGGGCATGAAAAATGAAAGCATGCTTCAGTTCATTGGAGGCATCAACCAAAAGATAAATGTGTATGAAAATATCACCAATGCCATGGGAAAAGAATTTATTAGTCCACTAAGTGATGTTGGTGATAAATATTATAATTATAAAGGAGCTGATACGCAATATATATCAGGCCAACGTTATCTGCATTTGCTCTTTTCACCTAAAAGAGAGGGAGAAAACACTTTTAGTGGCGACTGCTGGATTCATGGGGGCAACTGGGGCATTTATAAAATAAACCTGAACATATCTAAAACAGCCAATATCAATTTTGTAAGCCGCATGAGTATTTTACAAGAGTTTAATTTGCGACCGGACAGTGCCTGGCTTTTTTCAAAAGATAAAATAGTTATAGATTTTGATCCGCTGAATAAAGGGAAACTTTCTTTTATTGCCAGAAAAACAAGCACCTATAAGAATCAAAAAATTAATGACCCATCCACTGAACTCAAATTAAATGCCAATGCAAAAAGATCTGAAGTGATTGTTTCCGAATCGGCAAGAGAAAAAGATAATCAGTTCTGGGAAGACCAACGCCATGAGGAACTAACAAAAAACGAAAAAAAGGTTTACCGGATGATGGATACGATAAAAACCATACCGGCCTTTATTAAATATACAAAGGCTTTAACCTTTATTTTTGATGGCCATATAAAAAAAGGACCTATTGAAATTGGACCCTGGTTTAAATGGGTAAGTGGCAACCAACTGGAAAGATTACGCGTACGATTTGACCTAGGTACCACT
>JAYTSC010000277.1:0-5156 GCA_043745885.1 Bacteroidota bacterium
TTCCGATGCCATTCAATTTCGTGCAAACGTAATGATTTTTCTTTCTCACTGTAATCGTTTGCCAATACGCCTACATTGCCTTTAATACTCATAACCTGACTAATAGCAGCATCATTAATGCTTTGCTTTAACGAATCGGGAATGATCGCATCAAAAGCCTTCACTTTTTTTATCGTTGCTGTATCTATAACAGCCCAGCCTGTATCTATAAAATGCGTAAATCGCAGATACGGCGAAACCTCTTTGTAAGTTCGTTTGTAATAAAAACTATCCCTGTTTTCCAAAGAATCAATCGTTTTATTTAATTGTCGCAAACTCAACATTTTGGGGTCATAAAAAGCACTATCACCAGATTTGTTCAACTGAAAACTTTTCAAATCAAATACTTTTTTATACTCTGAGAAACCCATTCTGGTAAATTCTGTATTGGTGGTTGCTCTTTGCCCTTTTTCTTCATATCGCCAACCATTTTTTAAAATGAATTCAAGAAATTTTTTGTCCTTTGTAATTCGCATTACGCCGGATTTAGCCATCATCATATTGTCCTGCAACCCAACCTTTTTTTCAAAGATGACAACATTATGAATGATGCTGTCATTCTTTTCTTTCCTGCCCAGTTTAATTACATACCCTTCAATTTTATCATAAAATATGCCTTCTTTTATATCAATGGCAGGTTTAGAGACAATAATATCATATTTTAATGTCGATAACTTTAATTGTGTATAGGGAATAATATTATTAGCAAAAAGAAAAGCAAGGCCACTGATAAAAATGGCAATAATCAATAAAGGACGCATAAACCGTAATAGCGGAATACCGGATGCTTTTATTGCGACCAATTCAAAAGATTCTCCTAGGTTGCCAAAAGTCATGATGGAAGAGAAAAGTAAGGCAAGTGGTAAAGCTGTTGGAATCCAAAATAGGGTAACGAGGCCTATCAATTTTAGTAAAGTAATCAGGTCTAGACCCTTTCCAACCAAATCATCTATGTATAACCAAAAAAACTGCATGGTTAATACAAAAACAGAAATCGCAAAAGCAGCAATAAAAGGACCAATAAATGAACGAATGATGAGTATGTCAAGTTTTTTTATCACTTTGTCCTTTCTTAATTTTGTATGATGAGCCCAGCAAAAGTAATACTTTCACAAAAGGAACTTGAATTGATCAATAATACCGATTGGATTTTAACAAAGAATGCGGTTATCCGTAAGGTATATCTATTGTTTGGTGAACTCAGTAACCAATACCGTACAATTTGGAACGTACACCAAGTTCCGGCATTGAAAGCATTAGATTTCCCATCTCCTAAAATAGCGAGAGGAGATCAGTATGAGGGCCTGCCTTGGTTAATGTTAGACTATCCCAGGTACTTTACAAAAGACAATACATTAGCCATCCGAAGTTTTTTCTGGTGGGGAAAAGGATGTAGTATCACTATTCAATTATCAGGTATTTACCAGAAAAAATATGCCCTCGCATTTCAAAATTACCTCAGTTCTTTGAAGGAGATCTCACAGGAAAATAATTGGTTGGTAGGAATCGGTACTGATCCATGGCAACATCATTTCAGAGAAGATAATTACCGGCGATTGGATGAAATGAATGGGAAGTCTTTTATAGAGCTACCTTTTCTGAAACTAACAAAAAAAATCCCACTAGCTCAATGGGATGATGTGCCTGATTTTTTTGAAAACACGTACACCGAAATAATCAAAGTGCTTAGTAGTGTTGTTGATTAAGCGCCACCCAATCTGTGAAAAAGGTCTTTTATTTGGTATTGCCAAAGTTGTGATTGGTCTTTTATTTCGCCTTTTTCGGCAAAATCCTTTATAACCAAAATGGTCTGATTGGATATTTCAGTCTTCTCAATACTGAATTCGAAATACTCATTTTTTTCACTATGCTGCCAATGAAATCTAACAAATTTATCGTTTTCTTTATCAACAAGATCTGCTTTGTCAATCGTACTTCCATTCCAGGTAAAACTGTACACATTTTCCCATTCATCTACTTTATCGGCAAACCATTCTTGTAGTCCGGCTGGTGTTGCTAAAAAATCAAACAAAATAGATGGGGAACATCTAACTGGAAATTCCAGGGTAAATAATTGCTTCTTACTCATTACAAACTCTTTAATCTACAACCAATCGTAGTCTTGCAATAATATTAAATAATCTTCCGCTTCCAAATGTTTTTTTAGTAAGGAAGTGTCAATATGGAGCTTTTTAGCCGGGCTTATCTAAAATAAATATCTAACTATTTGATTTTCAATTACTTGAAAAAAATATTATTTTTTGATAAGTTTTAAATATTTCTTAGATTGCTTCTCTGCTGGCTTTGTGGCGTAGTGTTTTGTTCGCATTTGTAAACAAAAAGCATTTCAAACCAATACTTACCTATACCAAAAACCTGTTTATTATGAGTATGCGCCAACTCAAAATAACAAAATCTATTACCAATAGAGAATCCCAAAGTCTTGAAAAATACTTACAAGAAATCGGAAAAGTTGACTTGATTAGTCCGGAAGAAGAAGTACAGTTAGCCATAAAAATTCGAGCTGGTGATCAATCGGCTTTAGACAGGTTAGTAAAAGCCAATTTGCGTTTTGTGGTATCTGTTGCAAAACAATACCAGAACCAAGGACTCACTTTGCCTGACCTCATTAATGAAGGGAATCTTGGATTAATAAAATCTGCTTTAAGGTTTGATGAAACAAGGGGGTTTAAATTTATCTCTTATGCTGTATGGTGGATCAGGCAAAGTATTTTACAATCACTGGCAGAACAAAGCAGGATTGTACGTTTACCACTAAATAAAGTTGGTCTTACCAACCGAATCAGTAAAGCATACCAACAGTTAGAACAAGAATATGAACGCGAACCTACCCCTGAGGAATTAGCTTTCATATTAGAAATGGATATCGCTGAGGTTTCAGCCACCATGCGTGTTGGTTTCAGGCATATTAGTATGGATTCTCCTTTATCCGATGGCGAAGATGGAACCTTGATGGATCTAATGGAAAATACAAACGCTGAAAAAACAGATGAAAAGCTCGTACATCACGAATCGTTGCGTTTGGAAATAGACCGTAGCCTGCGAACTTTAACAGAACGGCAAAAAGAAGTGATTTGTTATTTTTTTGGAATTGGGGTAGATCACCCCTTAAGTTTAGAGGACATTGGGCATCGATTTCATTTAACCAGAGAAAGAGTAAGGCAAATCAAAGACAAGGCCATTACCAAACTAAGAAGTGCCAATCGGTGCAAGCAATTACGATTTTACCTAGGCTGATCGCAGATTTTAAGTAAAAACTGCAAAATCCATATTTCTCACAGCTAATTCTAAGAAACTGTTTGCGTTAATCATTTACCAAGAAGTAAATTTAGCCGCAGTTTCGCAGATTATATTAACAATACTGGTATAATCTGCGAAACTGCGGCTAAAAAATATTTCGCAGAGCTACCATGGCAGATTTACAGAATTAACTCAAACAACTTCTAAGTATTTATCCTGATTTATAAATTTCCTGCACAATTCTTGGCAGTTCATTTTATATTTGCCTCCCTGAAAGTGAATATGACTTTTGTTATATTCACTTTTTTTACAAGGTATAATGGATGATTTTAAATGACAGTAAAGGCTTGTAGTTCTGACTTATTTTTGCCACAGATTCACAGATTAACACAGATTTAATCATTCAAAATCTGTGAATCAGTGGCAATATTAAAAAACATTGTTTAAATTAAGCGGTAGTAAATTTCATTCTTTGTATTACATATTAAATATAACGATCTTACTAAAAAGGTGATGTCGGACTCGATGAAGATTAATCGAAATCTTAGTAGAGAGTACATTACTGAAAATAAGTAAAATTGAAGTGACTTTTTAATAAATTTTGGAACCGCCAGCTTGCAGTTTAAAAGATTTGTAAATAGTTATTTGTAAAATGATTCTGCTTGAAAAATTAATCAGCGAAATCATAAAAAAAATCATAAAAATCTGCGATCTATGTTTAATTCCCTGAGCGAAAAACTCGAATCCGCCTTCAAAAACCTCAAAGGCGAAGCTCGAATTAATGACCTAAATATTGCCAATACAGTAAAAGATATTCGTCGTGCATTAATTGATGCCGATGTAAACTTTAAGATCGCCAAAGAATTTACCGATAAAGTGAAAGAAAAAGCGGTAGGCGATAAAGTAATCAATGCCATCAGTCCGGGACAATTAATGGTGAAAATTGTAAAAGATGAATTAACCGAACTGATGGGTGGCACTGAGGCTCAGTTCAATATTTCCGGTAACCCCGCCATCATATTAATTGCCGGTTTACAGGGAAGTGGTAAAACTACATTCACCGGTAAATTGGCTAATTACTTAAAAACACAAAAAGCAAAGTCTGTTTTATTGGTGGCAGCAGATATTTATCGCCCGGCTGCTATTGACCAGCTTACGATATTGGCTGAACAGGTTGGCGTGGATATTTATAGTGAGAGGGAAAATACAGATGTTGTTTCCATTGTGCAGAATGCAGTCAAGGAAGCTAAATCGAAAAATAAAAATGTAATCATTATTGATACGGCAGGTCGTTTGGCTATTGATGAAGTAATGATGAAAGAAGTTGCTGATATTAAATCAGCGGTTAAGCCCGCGGAAATATTATTTGTGGTGGATGCTATGACAGGACAAGATGCTGTTAATACCGCTAAAGCCTTTAATGATCGATTAGATTTCACAGGCGTAGTATTAACAAAATTAGATGGCGATACCAGAGGTGGAGCCGCTTTATCTATTAAATATACTGTAAATAAACCCATCAAATTTGTTAGCAGTGGCGAGAAGATGGATACGTTGGATGTGTTTTATCCGGAAAGAATGGCGCAACGTATTTTGGGAATGGGTGATATAACTACCTTGGTAGAAAAAGCCCAGGCACAATACGATGAAGTAGAAGCCAGAAAATTAGAAAAAAAGATACGGAAGAACCAGTTCGATTTTCAGGACTTTATGGACCAGTTACAGCAGATTAAAAAAATGGGTAACCTAAAAGACCTGATGGGCATGATACCCGGTGTTGGTAAAGCGATGAAGGATATTGATATCAAAGATGATTCGTTTAAAGGAATTGAGGCAATGATTCATTCCATGACACC
>JAYTSC010000278.1:0-3431 GCA_043745885.1 Bacteroidota bacterium
CTCCAGACTCTTTCCTCAAAATCCCAAGTTTTGTAAGCAGCTTTTTCTCGTATTTCCAAAAAAATGCCCATTGCCCTAGTAAAGCTCCATAACCCAATAAGATAAACTGATAACCTAATACAAGCATCCCAACACGTAATAGGACTTTCCATAACCAGAAACTCGTCTCATCCATACCTAACCAGGCAGTAATAAAACGGGTAAGGAAGGCAGTTGTGGTACCGGTAAGCCCAAAAGCAATAAAAATTATCCAGAATTCACGAGTATTTACTCCCCATCTTTCCTGCAAACGTTGAAACATGGGTCAAAAATGAGACAAAAAATTGACTATTCATTTACCTATAAGTAAATCAGTAGTTTTTTCAATAACAATAACAAAATGATGACTGGTTTTTTATGATTTCTTTCTCAATCCGCTGAAACCCATACTGGGTAAGAATAAAAAAATTTATAAAAGCTGAGGTATTTGTCAGCTTCCTGTCATATTTTTGCAGCCGTTTAAGGAATTTTTTTGCACACCCAGAACCTTAGTTTGTGAATATGATATCTTATAGACTTTTATCTAAAACTTTTCTTTCAGCCTTCCTTTTTTTCTTGAGTTTTACTTTGTGTTCCCATCTGGGTGCGCAAGACGGGAAGACCCTTTTTCAAACCAATTGTGCTGCTTGTCATGCAGTTAATAAGAAATCTACCGGACCCGCTTTAGCAGGAGTGGAAGACAGATGGCCCGAAAAAGCCAAATTGTACGCTTGGATTAAAAACAATGCAGCTGTTCTTAAATCAGGAGATAAGTATGCCAACGACTTATACCTTGAATACAACAAAACAGCCATGAATCTTTTTCCTAATCTGTCTGATAAGGATATCGATGCAATACTTGGTTATGTAAAATCTGTTCCGGCAGCTACTGCCACTGCTGCTGCAGGATCAGTTAATCCTAATGATGCAAAAAGTGCTGAAGGTGATAATACTTTATTATTTGGTATTCTAACACTGGTACTGGCTGTAGTAGCACTCATTTTGTTGCAAGTAAACGCCAACCTGAAGAAATTAGCCGATGCTCGCGAAGACCAGCCGGTTATAGAACCTGTTCCTTTCTGGAAGAATAAGAGTTACATAGCCATGCTTACAGTTGTTTTGTTTATTGTAGGCGGATATCTTACCTCGAAAGGTGCTATGGGATTGGGCCGCAGCAAAGATTATCAACCGGTACAACCTATTTATTATTCACATAAAGTACATGCAGGAGTAAATCAGATTAATTGTCAATATTGCCATATTGGGGTTTATCAGGGTAAGCAAGCAACCATCCCTTCTGTCAATATATGTATGAATTGCCACATGGCTATTAATGAATACAAGGGGGAAAAAATTTATACAGAAGAAGGAGAGGAAGTGAATGGTACAGACCAAATAAAGAAATTATATAAATACGCAGGTTTTGAAGAAGGCAAACCTTGGGATGCCTCAAAAGCCAAGCCTATTGAATGGGCCCGTATTCATAACCTTCCCGATCATGTTTACTTTAACCATTCACAGCACGTAAAAGCCGGTAAGGTTCAGTGCCAGACCTGCCACGGTGAAATTCAGAAAATGGACGAAGTAAAACAATTCACAGATTTAAGCATGGGATGGTGTATAAACTGTCACCGTGAAACGAAAGTGCAGTTCAAAGACAATGGATTTTATAGCATTTATGAAAAATATCACCAAGATTTGAAATCAGGGAAAATAGATAGTACCAAAGGTATTACGGTAGAAAAAATTGGTGGAACAGAATGTCAAAAATGTCACTATTAATTTAATATGATAATGTGCTTATTGAATAATGTGATGATAAGACATGTCACATGTATTCATAACATTACCGAATTTTCAAATTATCGAATTATCAAATTAGCATAATGGAGCAAAAAAAGCACTGGCAAAGTTTTGGAGAGCTGAATCAGTCTGAAGCTTACAACAAAGAAGTTAAAGACGAATTCAAAGAAGATCTGCCTTTTGTAACCGATGAAAGCAGCAGCTTTTTAAAAGCTAAAGCGCCAAGGAGAGACTTTTTAAAGTACCTGGGATTCAGTACTGCTGCAGCTGCTGTAGCAGCAAGCTGCGAAATGCCTATCAAAAAGGCAATCCCATTTGCCAATAAACCCGAAGATATTGTTCCGGGTATATCTAAGTATTATGCAACTACTTATGTTCAGGATGGTGATGTAATTAGCATTTTGGCAAAAGTAAGAGACGGCCGTCCCATAAAAATAGAAGGAAATGAACTAAGTCCTATTACAAAAGGTGGAACATCTGCCCGTGTACAGGCTTCGGTTTTAGATTTGTATGATACTGCACGTTTACGTTTTCCAACCATTAAAGGTAAAGAAGTTACATTTGAAGCCATAGATAAAGCAGTTGCTGCTTCCATTTCTGGTCCGGTAGTTGTTCTTACGAGTACGATAACCTCTCCTTCCACCAAAGAATCCATTAACCAATTTCTTTCCAAATATCCAGGCAGTAAGCATGTAACGTATGATGCCATTTCATACAGCGGTTTATTATTGGCTAATGAAGTAACTTATGGTAAGCGTTCAATCCCTTCTTATCATTTCGAAAATGCAAAAGCGATCGTAAGTATTGGTGCCGATTTCCTCGGAACATGGCTAAGCCCGGTTGAATTTGCCAGACAGTATGCTACCGGTAAAAAATTAGATGAAAAGAATCCGGAAATGAGCAAACACATTCATTTTGAAAGTGTGGCCAGCTTAACAGGTTCTAACGCTGATGAAAAATATTTACACCGTCCTTCAGAAACATCCGCAATAGTAACTGCTTTATTTAGTGCCGTAAATGGTCAATCCATTAGTATCGGGGATGTAAAATTAAAAGCCGGTATCGAAAAAGCAGCAAAAGCACTAATAGCTAATAAAGGTGCCGCACTGGTTGTTTGTGGAAGTAATGATAGTAATGTTCAGATTGTTATTAATGCAATTAATGAGGCTATTGGAGCAGGAGGTAAAACCATAGATTGGTCAACGACTTCCAATATCCGTCAGGGTGTTGATGCTGATTTTGCCAAACTGGTAGATGAAATGAATGCTGGAACGGTAGGTGCCTTATTAATACATGGTGCCAACCCCGCTTATTCATGGTATGATGCTGACAAATTTATAGCAGGACTGAAAAAAGTTAAAACCACTGTCTCATTTAATACCAAAGTTGACGAGACTTCCGAACTTTGCAAATTTGCTGTTCCGGATCATAATTTTTTAGAGAGCTGGGGAGATGCAGAAGCGAAAACTGGTTATTACTCTTTTATACAACCTACCATCTATCCATTATTCAAAACCCGCCAATGGCAGGATAGTTTATTGAAATGGGCAGGTAATTCATCCGATTATTTAACATTCCTGAAAAATTTCTGGTCTGCAAAAGTGGGCGGA
>JAYTSC010000279.1:0-2100 GCA_043745885.1 Bacteroidota bacterium
CAGTATTTTGGAAATGTGGTTCGTAACAAAACTAAAAACGTAGTAGGGTGGGAAGCATTAATCGGTTGTTTAATAAAAGCTGCGTTTTATGAGGAAGCTATTGAGCAATGTATCGCAGCAATGAAGGCAACAGAAGGTAAACCGATTTTTCTATTTTACTACAGTACAATTTTATTTGCCTTAGGTAAATCCAAAGATGCTTTGTTGAAACTTGAAATGGCTATGGACAAAGCCCCCCGGTTATTGAAAAAATTTATAGAACTCAACCCTTCTATTCTTCAAAATAACCAGGTAGTAGATATTGTTGCTCGCTATAAAAAAGGCAAAAAAATATAAATCTTTTACGATTCTAAAAACAGGATTCAGAGAATCGTCTGTTTAACCTATTTTTACAGAGGATAAACTTAAAAAAATGAATTTTAATCTAACACAGATTCCTGTAAGAACAGCACAGCCCAGAACTTCAGGTCTAACCATGGTAATGGATAAAGGACTTAGTATTAACGAAGTGAATAATTTTATGAGTGTTTCAGGCCCACATGTTGATATTGTAAAATTAGGATTTGGAACTTCATTCGTTACACCAAATCTGCGTGAAAAGATCGATTTGTATCATTCATATAATATGCCCATTTATTTTGGAGGTACTTTATTTGAGGCGTTCCTTATTCGGGATCAATTCGATGACTTTATCAATGTTTGCAAAGATTACGGTATAACGTATGTAGAAGTTAGTGATGGTTCTATAAGTATCCCCCATGCAGAAAAGTGCGGATATATTGAAAAACTAACCAAACATGCCACCGTTTTAAGTGAAGTGGGTAGTAAAGATGCAGCCCATATTATACCGCCCTATAAATGGATCGAATTGATGCAGGCAGAACTTGAAGCAGGTTCTTCTTATGTGATAGCAGAAGCACGTGAAGCAGGTAATGTAGGTATTTATCGGGGTAGTGGAGAAGTACGTGAAGGGCTTGTTCAAGAAATACTGACAAAGATACCAGAACAAAAAATAATTTGGGAAGCGCCTCAGAAAGCACAACAATTGTATTTTTTGGAATTAATTGGTTGTAACGTAAATCTGGGAAATATTGCTCCTACAGAAGTGATACCTCTTGAAACCATGCGGATCGGATTGCGAGGGGATACATTTGAACTCTACCTTACTAAAAAATAAACCATGCGCCGATTTGGTTTACTCGGATTTCCTTTAACCCACTCTTTTTCGCAAACATATTTTACACAAAAATTTGAAAAATTGGGGTTAACCGATTGTGTGTATGAAAATTTTTCAATAGCACAAATTCAAGATTTCACTCAAATTCTAGCAAGCCGTAATGACCTTTGTGGTTTTAATATTACCATTCCATATAAGAAAAAAGTACTTTCTTTTTTGAATGAGGTATCTGAAGTTGTAAAACAAATTGGTGCCTGTAATTGTGTACATATTAAAAACGGCCAACTTATTGGGCACAATACAGATGCCATTGCATTCGAACAATCGTTAAGTCCATTTTTACAATCCCATCATAAATCTGCATTAGTATTGGGTACAGGAGGGGCATCTGCGGCCATCGTGTTTGTATTAAAAAAAATGGGAATTGATTTTCAATTTATTTCAAGAACCAATTCTGAAAATGCCATCAACTATGAATCTGTAAATGAAGAAATTTTGTCTTCTCATCATTTGATTATTAATACTACGCCTGTAGGTATGTTTCCAAATACGGAAGATTTTCCAAATCTGCCTTATCAATTTATCACAAAACAGCATCATTTGTACGACCTAATCTATAACCCACTAGAAACTAAATTTTTAGAAAAAGGAAGATTACAAGGAGCTACCATTCAAAATGGACAGGAAATGTTGGTATTACAAGCAGAAGAGAGTTGGCGGATATGGAATAGCTAATTTTCTGTAAGAAGCTATCGTGTTTATGAAATAGTTTCTATTTGTAAATCCTGATTAGATTTTCCTATTTAGCTGTCAACTTTTTTATCACTTCCTCCGGAACGGCAACTTTCTTTTTCAATGTATAATCATAGCACAGCATTCCTGTTTTAGCTTTTCCTGCTAATAGTAATTCATTTTCTATTGCT
>JAYTSC010000280.1:0-3475 GCA_043745885.1 Bacteroidota bacterium
AGCCGTCAACGTAAATCTGTATTGGGCGACTACAAACATTCAGGTATTTGGGGAGCTAATCATCGAATAAGCATTAATGGCAACCTGAATAAATATGAATTTCTAATTACTTTTTTGCATGAGCTGGCGCATTTACTTAACTATGAGCAACATCGTAATCATGTGGAGCCACATGGAAAAGAATGGAAGAAGTATTATAGCAACTTATTGACAGATTTTGTAAAACAAAACATATTTCCGGCGGACATTCAAAATGCTCTTCAAAAATCTATTCGCAATCCGTCTGCCACCGCTAATGGCGAAACTGAATTGTTATTGGTACTTCGTAAATATGATGAGACCAAAAAGGAGGGGTATCACAATATTATTAACTTACCGCAAGGAACCATTTTTCAAACTGAGAATGGAAAGATCTTTCGTAAAGGGGCATTACGGAGAAAACGTTTTGAATGTGTTGAAATTAAAACAGGCCTGCATTATATTTTTAGTCCCCTATCAGAAGTGAGGTTAATACAGCCTGTAGCGTAATTAAAAAACGCCTGTAATGCAATGAGTCCTTTTTATAATGTTAACAGATTAGCTATCATTCATCTTTCCCTGATTTTCGATAGTTAATTTTAAGGGGTTGATAAAATTGTTATCAAAATTGGGTGTACATTTAAAATAAAAACATGAAAAAAATATTTCTGTTGGTATGCCTATTTTGTACATCTTCACAAATGATTTATGCCCAAAGTTCTAAAGAGACCAAAAATAAACCCGTTCTTAGGCATGTGGTTATGTTAAAGTTTGTAGACAAAGCTACTGCTGCCGAAGTTAAAAAGATTGAAACGGCGTTTCGTGCATTACCCGGAAAAATATCGATTATTAATGATTTTGAATGGGGCATAAATAATAGCCCGGAAAAACTGAACCAGGGTTTAACACATTGCTTTTTTGTTAGCTTTTCAAATGAAAAAGATCGGGATGCTTACTTAATTCATCCGGATCATAAAAAATTCACAGAATTAGCCGGACCTTCAATAGACAAGGTTACTGTGCTAGATTATTGGATGCATAAGTAATTTAAATAACAGAAGAGTCAGAGAGAAAAAAAAGGTAGGAAGTGGGGAAGTAAAAACACAGGAAAGCTTAATTTTTCATGAAATATTTATTAGCGGTTACTTTCAAATTATTTTTTTTTGGAAATAGGTAACAATATCTAGTGGAAATGAAAAGATTATTATCCGTGTGAAATATCACAATTTGAAATTTTACTAAACTTTTGATCAAAAGATACTGCCTTTGGCTTTGCGAGCAAAATATTCACGCAAAGGCAAAGGCAGTTAAAACAGATTTTCTTTTTTAGATCATTGTTTGTTTAGGCCACGGCTTTTTTTACTAATGCGGCAGCTTCACTTAATTCGATGGCAGACTGCACTTCCAGTCCGCTTTCATCAATTAATTTTTTAGCTTCAACTGCATTGGTTCCTTGAAGTCGAACAATAATGGGGATATGAATATTACCTAATTTATTAAAAGCTTCGATCACCCCTGCTGCTACACGATCGCAGCGAACAATACCACCAAAAATATTGATTAGAATGGCTTTTACGTTGGGGTCTTTTAAAATAATTCTAAATCCCGCTTCAACAGTTTGTGCATTAGCAGAACCGCCTACATCAAGGAAATTGGCAGGTTCTCCGCCACTTAATTTTATCATATCCATAGTGGCCATAGCTAATCCGGCACCATTAACCATACAGCCAACATTACCATCTAGTTTTACAAAGTTGAGGTTGTACTGTCCGGCTTCCACTTCTGTCGGATCTTCTTCTGTTACATCTCTTAAAGCCGCTACCTCTTGATGACGCATTAAAGCGTTATCGTCAATATTCATTTTACAATCAACTGCTATAATTTTTTCATCACTAGTTTTAAATAATGGGTTAATTTCAAGCATGCTGCAATCCAAACCTATGTATGCATTATATAGATTGGTTACAAATTTCACACAGTTTTTTAAGGCTTCTCCGCTAAGACCAAGGTTAAAAGCAATTTTTCTTGCCTGGAAACCCTGTAATCCACCGCAGGGATGTACCCATTCTTTAAATATTTTATCGGGCGTATTGTGCGCCACTTCTTCAATATCCATACCACCTTCGGTACTGTACATAATCACATTCATGCCTTTTGCACGATCAAGTAGAATAGATAGATAGAATTCTTTTACAGGGTTTGAACCGGGATAGTAAACATCCTGAGCAAGTAAAATCTTATTAACTTTCTTTCCTTCTGCGCCCGTTTGAATAGTAACCAATGTGCCACCAAGGATGTTTTTGGCTATATTGGTTACATCTTCCAAGCTTTTCGCTAACGCAACACCTCTTTGTTCGGTACCTACAATCTTGCCTTTTCCCCTACCTCCTGCATGAATTTGTGCTTTAATTACTGCAAAACTGTTACCGGTTTGGGTTTTAATCTGGCGATATGCCTCTTCTGCGGCCATAACCGTATCTACTGCTATGCCTTCCTGTACCGGTACATGGTACTTTTTTAGTAACTCTTTAGCCTGATATTCATGAAGGTTCATCTGGGAAAAATATTTATGCGAAGATAAGAGAATCGACCATTCAGAATTAATCCAATATTATTATTGTTCTAACATTAATTCCATTATTTTTACTCGTTGAATCAAATTTTTATAATCACCCAAAATTAAACATGAAAAAAACAATTTTTGCGTTGGCTGGCGTAGCCTTTTTAACTGGTATCTTTTCTTTTGTTCCAAAAGCTGATAAAAAAGATGTCAGTTCCTTAACTGTAAATATTGAAAAAAGCCGGATCGACTGGGTTGCTTCTAAAGCCTCCGATTTTCACACCGGCAATTTTCCATTAAAAAGTGGACAAGTACAGGTTGATGGAGGTAAATTGAAAGGTGGAAAATTCGTTATTGACCTAGCAAATTTGAAAGTTACAGATGGCGCAACTGAAAAACTAACGCCACATTTAAAATCCAGTGATTTTTTTGATGTAGCTAAATTTGGTGAGGCTTCCTATGAAATTACAAGCGTTTTATATACAAGTAATAATACTGCTGATGTAGCTGGTAACCTTACCATAAAGGGAGTAACTGTACCTGTTAAATTGCAAGCCATGATTCGCAATTCTAATGAAAATGGCTTTTTTGCCCAATCATTTTTAAGTATTGACAGAACTTTATTGGGTATCACTTATAATGGCCCTTCTAAAGATGTTCAATTGGCTATTCACTTATTTGCAAAATAATTTGTAATTGAATATTTGAAAAGCATTGGCTAAGGCTGATGCTTTTTTTATGCTTGTATGCTTTCGAAATTATTTTGAATTGGGATAGAAACCATTTTTAAAGGGATACACTGAAATCATTAACTTGTATAGGCGATGTTGCATCAATATTTTTCAATGTTTATGCATGTTTCAGAGGATTAAAAAGATAAATTTAGCGCTTTGTAAG
>JAYTSC010000281.1:0-2307 GCA_043745885.1 Bacteroidota bacterium
ATAGAACGAAGGAAAGGTGGCCTACAAAAAGGAACAACTCCACGAAAAGAGGATGATATTCCTATTTTTAAAAGCGGCATCTTTAATGGGCATACTACCGGTGCACCGATAACCATACTTTTTGAGAATAATAATACAAGAAGTGGGGATTATGAAAAACAAAGAGATGTACCTAGACCCGGGCATGCCGATTTTACTTCAAATGCAAAATTTGGAGGATTTGAAGACTTTAGAGGAGGTGGGCATTTTAGTGGCAGATTAACTGTTTGTTTAGTAGCGGTTGGGGTAATTGCCAAAAAGTTATTATTTCACCACCGGTCCACTCCGGATCAAAAAGCAATAAAAGTAAACTCCAAAATACTTGAGATTGGAGGGGAAGCAGACCTTGAAAGGGGTCTTAATAAAGCGATTGAAGCCAAAGACAGCATTGGGGGTATTGTAGAATGCATTGTGTCAGGCTTGCCCGTTGGTTTAGGGGAGCATTTTTTCGATTCAGTTGAATCTTTGATTAGTCATGCCATATTTGCTATTCCTGCAGTAAAAGGGATTGAATTTGGAGCAGGTTTCGCCGCAGCGCATATGTTTGGCATTGAACATAATGATGCCATTGGAAATGCTTCCGGGAAAACGATTACCAACCATGCCGGTGGAATCGTAGGAGGGATCACTAATGGGAATGATTTGGTTTTTAGAGTGGTTATTAAACCTACATCCTCCACCCCAAAAGAACAAATTACATGGAATAAAGAAACAGATGAACTAGGCGCTTTTTCTGTTAAAGGGAGACATGATCTTTGTATTGCTTTACGGGTTCCGGTTATATTGGAAGCTGTAACTTCTATGGTCTTGGTTGATCTGATGTTGTTAGATCAAAAAATAAAGCCTATATTGATTTAGTGCTTTTTCAATTTGACTCAATTCATTATCTTTAAGGGTTCAAGTCTATCTGAATAGAAAACTGATAGGGTAACTTTTACAATACAAACTCATGGAATCAGATTATATATACCACGTTACTACCAATAAACAATGGAAAGAAGCCCAGGAACTAGGTCATTACGATTCTGATACCCTGGCTACTGAAGGATTTATTCATTGTAGTACCGAACCGCAGGTTGCCGGCGTTTTAGAAAGATATTATCAGGGGCAAACTGACTTAGTAAAACTAAAAATCGATAAAAGTAAGGTAGAACGCCCTTTGGTTTTTGAATTAGCTGGTTCTATTAGTGAGGTATTTCCTCATATTCATGGTGCCCTTAACTTAGATGCTGTGGTAGAAGTAACTAATCTCTAAGATACTATGCATCAATTTAACGTTAATGCATCATTACAAATACTCCCGCTTGATCAACAAAAACACCCCTATCAATGGGTTGATGATGCCATTGATGTAATTCGTAAATCGGGAATTAAATATGAAGTAGGGCCCTTTGCCACAATATTAGAAGGAACCTATTTTGAAGTGATGTCTGTAGTTAATTCAGTTAACGAATACCTCTCATCAGAAAACTGCCATGAATGGATTGCAAATGTTCAGATTCAAATAAGAGCAGCGGCTGATATGTCAGGTGATGAAAAAACCGCGAAATACACTATTTAATAGTTAGCGGCCAGCATAGAACGATACACCGACAATATTAACGAGAGACAAAATGGAATTAAAGATTATAAATACTAACGAGAACAAGGCTAATGAAATTTATTCCTCGACTGACTGCCAACAATTAATCAATTCAATGGACGAATCCAATAGAAGGCAAGTTTGGACAAGCAAAAACTGCTTACGGGATGAACCGGATAAAAGCAAGGCTTCAACAGACGAGCGAATCTTGGATTGCCACCATCATTATGGTACTAAACCTGGTTAAATTAACCAGGCGGGTATCGTATTGGGTAAAGTGGCTGACTTATTCAGCATGGTGTTGGAGTTTGATGAAATATGAAATTATAAAATGGATCAGGGTGTGCGGAGGTGAAAATTTTGAAAAGAAATGGAAGGCTACTTAATCAGCAGACCATATTTAATCGATTATTAACCCATTCGATTTAAAACCAAATAAGCAGATAATCAAATCATTTATTTTTTAAGTAACAGCTTATGCAACTTCTTTAGTTCATTTACTTCATCTACTGTAATCCGCTCATTGTTATCATATTTGGCCCGCAGAAACAGCACACTTTTATGTTGGGGGTATTTAGTAAGAATGCCATTCATTATTTTCCCAATTTCTTTATCTTTTTGATAAATCGGGGTAGCAGTAATTGTTTCTTTTGATTTTTCTCTGGTTGGCATTTTCAAAATAATTG
>JAYTSC010000282.1:0-2462 GCA_043745885.1 Bacteroidota bacterium
TAAGCAGGATGTCTAAAATAAGCTTCAACAATTGGCTCATTAAATGCCAATTCGCTTCTCCAAACCAATGTATCGGGTTTTGCCTGGTCAACCACAGAATCCATACCTGCCTGTCCAAAAACATTATCTAACCAATATAAGTATTCACGATAATGTACATTGGCTACTTCTGTTTTATCAATAAAGAATGAGTTTACGGTAATACGGCGTGGAATATTGTTCCAATCGGCCATAACATCTTCTTGTGCAGATCCCATAGTAAAAGTTCCTCCCTGAACAAAAACCAGTCCGGGGGCTGTTTTTATATCTTTGGGTTTAGGCACATTAAAATTACCCTGGTTCTTATCATTATAGTTCCATCCAGTAGCAGTAGATTTTTCTTGTTTCTTTTTAAAGGCACTGCATGAGGCCAGTGATCCGGCAACTGCCAGTAGTAAAATAAAATTCCGGGTTGATTTGAATAACTGCATTTTCAGTAAATTGAATTTGTAATAGGGGTTTATTTCAGGTATTCGTAGAAATCGTCTATGCGAATATATAAGTTTTCTACTAAAATTGTAAAATGAAAACAGGTTTTGATGTTAGCAAAAGCCTAATTTTCAATAAGATTCAGTTGCTCCTGTATTTGCTGCCTCAGATTTTTTACGATCTTGTGTAGGATATGAAGTTGCCCGGTGTATTGCTCATTTTTTGTCTTTTAGCCCTTATTCAAGGTCAAACCATAGCGCAACGCACCTATGCAACCAATTCTGTTTTGTTAACCGGCAACTGGTATAAAATTGGGGTTAAACAAGAAGGTGTATATAAAGTTGACATCAACCTATTAAATTCATTAGGTATCACAACAAGCAATTTGTCCTCCGCCAGCATCCGCTTATATGGTAATGGAGGAGAAATGTTGCCTGAAAACAATGCGCAACCACGGATAGATGACCTGTATGAAAATGCCATTGAAATGAATGATGGCGGTGATGGTATTTTTAATGGGAATGATTATTTCCTTTTTTATTCAAATGGCACTCAAAAATGGATAAAAGATAGCGCCAACTTGTCTTTTACTTATCAGAAAAATTTGTATTCAGATACCGCCTACTACTTTATTTCCATTGGGGGCGTGGGGAAACGAATCGCATTGGCAGCAACAATTCTCTCTCAACCTAGCGTTGCGGTAACTAGCTTTAACGAAAGATATCATTACGAAAACGACCTCATCAATCACCTGAATAGCGGCAAAGAATGGTATGGAGAAGAATTCAATTCCAATTTAGGGGGTAGTTTAACCAGAACTTTCAGTGTTGACTGGCCCGGATTATTAACAAATCAACCCGTTAAGTTGGTTGCAGACCTGGCAGCAAGAAGTATTGGGACTAACAGTAGTTTTTTAGGAAAAATTAATAACCAGTCCGCTATTTCGGTAAGTCTTCCTGCTGTAAGTGGTAATTTTTTTGATCGGTATGCAACAGCTGCAACAGAAGCTAATCTGGTGCCGGTTACCCAAAGTACTTTAGCAGTATCTTTTAATTTTGTTCCTAGAGCTACCGGAGCGCAGGGTTGGCTAAACTGGTTTGAATTATTTGGGAGAAAAAACCTTGCTTTTAATACGGCAACCCAATTGTTATTTCGGGATTGGAATTCAGTTTCAACATCGGCAGTTGCTAATTTTTCTATCGCCAATAATGCAAATAACATTTCGGTTTGGGAAATTACCAATCCTGCTGATCCTATTAAAATGAACTCAATAACTAATGGAGCGCAAACCGGTTTTAAAAATGATGCATCCCGTTTAAGAGAATATATTGCTTTTGCCGGCACATTAACACCCATTGGTTTTGGAAAAATACCCAACCAAAATTTGCACAATTCGGTTACTACTGATTTAATTATTATTTCTCATTCGGCTTTATTAACAGAAGCCCAAAGACTTGCCCGGTTTCATTTACAGAAAGATGGATATACGTCTGTAGTAGTTAATGTAGATCAGATTTACCAGGAATTTTCCGGTGGTATTCAAGACCCAACTGCCATTCGTGATTTTGTAAAAATGTATTATGATAAGGCGGGTACGGCAATTAACAACCGTCCTAAATACTTATTATTATTTGGAACCGGATCTTATGATTATAGATACCGAATTAAAGAGAATAATAATTTGGTGCCTGTATATGAAAGCATCAACTCATTGGATCCATTGTCTACTTATACTTCAGATGATTTTTTTGGGTTATTAGAAGATGGGGATGATATTAACGATAACAATCCAACCATAACCCTAGATATTGGTATTGGTAGAATTCCTGCTAAAAACAGTGTTGAAGCCAAAATGATGGTTGATACTTTCAAATACAGGCACCAAATTATTATTCTCTTTAATTCTGTATTTATAATCATAGGATCCACTGCCAAACAATAACAGGTATTTAGGACGGTTGTTGCTAGCCGTACCCGCTTTATCAAAATACATT
>JAYTSC010000283.1:0-3124 GCA_043745885.1 Bacteroidota bacterium
CAAGAATTAATGAGCAATTTTTTTGGGTAGCCGGATGATGCCACATATCCTCATCCATTGCGGGTGCCACTACTACCGGGCAATAGGCAGACAAGTAAACAGCCAAAAGTAAGTTATCACAGATACCATGAGCCATTTTAGCCAGGGTATTGCAACTTAGTGGAGCGATAATGAAAACATCTGCCCAACGTCCGAGCATTACATGGTTAGTCCATTCGGTTCCCTCTACTAAATCCATTACCACATTATTTTTGGATAAAGTGGATAATACAAGTGGTGAAACAAACGCTTTGGCTGAGGGGGTCAGAATCACTTTTACTTCGGCACCGGCCTTCACCAATAATCTAACCAGTAAAATGGACTTATAAGCTGCAATGCTTCCCGTGATCCCTATAAGTATTTTTTTCCTTTTAAGCATTTTATGTTTGATAAGACAGTATGCTAATAAGCTTTAAACTATATTTTTGAAAAAGCTGTTTGCGTTAGTTTAGAAAATATATTATTTAAAGTCTGTGAACTATTTTTTGTCGCAGATTACAATTGATGATAGTGAAATAATCTGAGAATCTGTGGCAAAATTTATCTTTCAATAACTAATTACCGCCAACCACTTCTAAGCAATCAAATTATATCCTGATCAAATAACTTTTAACTTTTAATTTTTAACTACTATTAACTATTAACTATTAACTATTAACTATTTCACTCTACCCATTAAAAATAACAAAAAACGACAGTTCTCACTGTCGTTTTTCAATCATTTCTCAAACATTTAGCTTATCTGAACAATTCGTTCGCATCGTTTTTTCTATAATAGACCTTTTCTTCCATAAATTCCTGTGTAGCCAAAATTGCAGGATTGGGCATTTTCTCATAAGCCCTTGAAATTTCAATCTGCTCTTTATTTTCATGGATTTCTTCCAGACTGTCTGTATGACTGGCAAACTCCTCCAGTTTATTATGCAATTCTTCTCTTAGGGTAATATTAATTTGGTTAGCCCTTCTTGAAATAATGGCAATAGACTCATACAGATTGCCTGTTTTTGCTTTGATATCAACCAGGCTTTTGGTTTCAATCACACTAGCGGTGTTAGCGCTCATTTGTCTTCTAAGTTTGCTCATTTTTTGAGGGTTTTTAAAATGTTATTTGTTTGTAATTTGTATTTACTTACTTCTTCCATGTATTTACTATCGGTATATCTTTCTCCAAATTCACTGCATTCCGAAATCACCTTACCATATCGGACAACTTGCTTTTCTTCGTAGCTCATTTCGGCATATTTAAAATAGGCTTTAATCACCAACATTTTATATTCATCTGATTTTTTAGAATCCGGAAAATTATCAGATAGGTTCGTAAATGCTATGGCTGAAGCTTTATAAAATCCGAGGTTAAAATATAATTCAGCAGCTTTGTATTCTTTCAATTCCAATTTTTCACGGCACTTATCTATAATATCAGCGGCATCTTTTGTTCTTTCTGATGCAGGATGGGTATTGATAAAAGCTTGCATCAACTGCATGGTTTTATTGGTATTTGTTTGATCTAGTTCCACTTTGGGAGACTGTTTAAAATAACAATAAGCCCGCATATAATCACATTCTTCCGTTTTGGGACTCACTGGAAAATTTTCGACAAAGCTTTTGAAAAGATTTTCAGCATTTAGATAATCTTTCTGATAATAATAAGAATACGCAAATTTGAAATACAAGTCTTCATACCGCGTAGATCCTTTTACATAAGGGAAAATATCTTCAAAGAGCTGTTGTGCGTAACTATATTCCTTGGCAGCATAATATTGTTCGGCCATTTTGTATTTGTATTCATAATCTTTACTCTTCATAATCTTTCCAAACTTATTGGAACAAGATGAACTAAGTAGTACTACCGACAACAAAAACAGAACGATTCTATTCATACAAGTTTGCAAAATTAGTTAATTGAGAGCAATTTATAAATTCAGTTTCTGGTTTGGGCTTCCGCCTAGTTAAGATTTACACAAAAAGCAGCTTTGAGCTTTGGGCTTTGAGCTTTCAGCTTTTAGCCCCAAAAAGCGCATTTGCTCACAACTTAATAGCCAAAAGTTCACAGCTGCCCTTTCACCTAAAAAGACCGCCTTAGTTGTATAAGGCAGCCTTTTGGTGTTTATTTTCAGGTAGTTCGGACTATTTATCGCCTTCCCCTTCTTGTAATTTTGCTTTGATTTCAGCTAAAGCGCCTAAGTCGCCTAAAGTTGATTTCTCTACTTTAGCTTGGATATTTTTCACCGCTTTTTTGGTGCTATCAGAATCAGCTTTGGCTTCTTTCTTGGCTGTTTCTTTTACTTCTGCTTCTTGCTGCTCCCAAATACGAGCATGACTTAAAACGATCCTTTTTTCATTGCGATCAAATTCGATCACCATAAATTGGGCAGTTTCATCAGCTTTAACCTGTGTACCATCTTCCTTATTCAGGTGACGGTTAGGGGTAAATCCTTCTAAACCATATTGTAATTGAACCAACGCTCCTTTGTCATCCTTACGGGTAACGGTTCCTTCGTGGATGGTACCTATTGCAAAAGTAGATTCCAAGGAATTCCAAGGATCTTCTTCCAGTTGCTTATGGCCTAATTGTAATTTGCGATTTTCTTTATCAATACTTAAAATAAGGATATCAATTTGCTCGCCTACTTTGGTATAATCTGTTGGGTGATTGAAACGCTTTAACCAGCTTAAATCGCTAATATGGATCATTCCACCAATACCCGGTTCCAGTTCAACAAATACACCATAAGGAGTGATGTTTTTAACCAACCCTTTGTGTTTGCTTTGCTCGGGATATAAGTTTTCGATAGTGTTCCATGGGTCCTGCGTCATTTGTTTAATGCTCAGGCTCATTTTACGGGCATCTTTATCAAGAGTTACCACTTTAGCTTCATACTCGTCGCCTAATTTGAAGAATTCCTTGGCATTGATGGGTGTATTTGCCCAAGTAATTTCAGAAACGTGTACCAGTCCTTCCACACCGGGTTGAATTTCTAAGAAAGCACCATAATCTTCAATATTAACCACTTTACCTTTTACAAAACTGCCTTCGGCTAAACCTTCTGGTAGCACTTCCCAAGGATGCGGCGTTAATTGTTTC
>JAYTSC010000284.1:0-10163 GCA_043745885.1 Bacteroidota bacterium
AAAAGATTTGGGACTCTATACAAATATTAATAGCAAAATGCTCAACCCCATTAGCCGAGAGGTTTCTGATATTATGCGTGTACCGGTTCAGGTTAATAAGGCCATTGTTGGAGCCAATGCTTTTTCACATTCATCCGGTATTCACCAAGATGGTTTTTTGAAAGACTCGTTGACCTATGAAATTATTAATCCCGAAGAAGTAGGTGCTGAAGGAAGTAAAATAGTGCTAACGGCAAGAAGTGGCAGAAGTGCTTTGGCACACCGTTTTCAGAAACTTGGATATGAATTTAATAGAAATGATATTGATGTTTTATATGACGCCTTTTTGAACGTGGCAGATAAAAAGAAAGAAATAGTGGAAGTTGATTTGCACCAGCTGGCAAAGGCTTATATACCTGAGCCGGCCATTATTTAGGGTTTTCTCATAAGTATAGTTTTAGTTTTAGTGGCGTGCTGTTTCTACAGCACGCATTAATTTTCAATTATGGCAAGAACATTATTCGATAAAATTTGGGACAAACATGTAGTTCAAAAAATTGAGAATGGACCCTCTGTATTATATATTGATAAACATTTCATACATGAAGTAACTAGCCCACAGGCATTTAAAGGAATTGAAAAAAGAGGACTCAAAGTTTTTCGTCCGCAATTGGTGGTGGCTACTGCCGACCACAATGTGCCTACCATTAACCAGCATTTGCCCATCAAAGATGAGTTGGGTAGAATACAAGTGCAGCAATTGATCGATAATTGCAAAAATCATCAGGTAGAATTGTATGGGCTAGGCCATCCCTTTCAGGGGATTGTACATGTTATTGGGCCGGAATTGGGAATTACACAACCCGGTATGACCATTGTTTGTGGCGATAGTCACACATCAACCCATGGTGCTTTCGGCGCAGTCGCATTTGGTATTGGTACCAGTGAAGTAGAAATGGTATTTGCTTCACAATGTTTATTACAAACCAAGCCATTGGCTATGCGTATTAATATTGAAGGGGAATTGCAAAAAGGGGTTTTATCAAAAGATATTATTTTGTATATCATCTCTAAAATTACCTCCAGTGGAGCAACAGGTTATTTTGTTGAATTTGCCGGTTCAGCCATACGAGCCCTTTCAATGGAAGCAAGAATGACCATTTGCAATATGAGCATTGAAATGGGTGCCAGAGGTGGTATGATTGCACCGGATAAAATAACTTTTCAGTACATGAAAGGACGACAATTCGCACCTGGAAAAGAACAATGGGAGAATAAAGTAATTGAGTGGAGCCAATTAATCAGTGATGCAGATGCTGTATTTGATAAAGAGATTAATATCAATGCTTCCGAAATTGAACCGATGATCACTTATGGCACAAATCCTGGATTGGGAATAGCTATTAATGGCAGGATTCCCGTAGTAGAAACCATTGCTGATGAGGGTGAAAGGAAAAATATTATCAAAGCATTACTGTATATGGGATTGGAATCGGGCAAACCTTTATTGGGAATGCCCATTCAGAATGTATTCATTGGTAGTTGTACTAACTCCCGAATCGAAGACCTTCGTTTGGTAGCACAAATAGTAAAAGGTAAAAAGAAAAATGAAAAAGTACAGGTAATGATCGTGCCCGGTTCACAGCAGGTAGCCAGACAAATACAGGCAGAAGGACTAGACAAAATATTTATAGCAGCAGGTTTTGAAATTAGGCAAGCAGGTTGTAGTGCTTGTTTGGGAATGAATGAGGATAAAATACCTGCGGGAGAATATTGTATCAGTACCAGCAATCGAAATTTTGAAGGTAGACAAGGAGCCGGTGCAAGAACTTTATTAGCGAGTCCGTTAACAGCAGCGATTGCGGCAATTACAGGGGTTGTGACGGATGTGAGAGATTATCCCCTAAATTCCATAATCGGGAATTAGAAAAAGTTAATTTAGAAATGAGAAGTAATAAAATATTTTCAAACCATAATTAAACAATTCCCCCTTTGCGCCGACGCTGAAGCATTAGCGCAGGAGTCGGGGGGCTAAGGGGTATGATAGCACTAAAAAAAATACAGAGTAAATTTGTTCCATTGCAAATGGAGAATGTGGATACCGATCAGATTATTCCGGCAAGATTTTTAAAGTCTACCACCAAAGATGGGTTTGGTAAAAATTTGTTTAGAGACTGGCGTTATCTTAATAATGATGAACAGCAGCCAAAAGCAGATTTTGTTTTAAACCAAACTAATTATAGCGGAGAGATTTTAGTTGCAGGTAAAAATTTCGGATGTGGGTCTTCACGTGAACATGCTGCATGGGCATTACAGGATTATGGTTTCAAAGCAGTTGTTTCAAGTTTTTTTGCAGATATTTTCAAAAATAATGCACTCAACAATGGCGTTTTACCTGTTAAAGTAAGTGATGAATTTCTTTCGCAAATTTTTGCTTTAGGAAACGAGGCAGTTATTTCTATTGAAATAGAAAATCAATCCATAACGATTGATGCAACCGGTTCAACTGAAATATTTGAAATTAATCCTTATAAAAAAACCTGTCTGTTAAATGGGTATGATGATATAGATTATTTAATCAATAACAAGGCTCAGATTGAAGCTTTTGAAGTACAGAGGGGTTAACTATGGATACAACAAAGAAAATATTTCCACTTTTGCAAGTAAAAGATCTCGAAGTGCAGCTTTCGGGCCTTACTATATTGCAAGCTATATCCTTTTCGGTTAACCAAGGTGATTGCCTGGCAATCATTGGTCCATCAGGCAGTGGAAAGTCCACTTTACTCAATGCCATCGCCGGTAAATGTTTTGGAAAAGGGAAAATAATATTTAATACACCAACAGGGCAACAGCCATTAGTAATAACCATCACACAACAACACCAGTTTAAAAATCTTTCCAATACATCCTCCTTTTATTATCAGCAAAGGTTTAATTCCAATGATTCAGAAGATTCCTTAACTGTTCAGGATGTTTTATTGGCATCAGGATTTAATGAGTTATTAATTGCAGAAACACTAAACTGGTTAGGTATTCCCCCTATTTTATACACACGCCTCATACAATTATCCAACGGTGAACACAAACGTTTTCAAATAGCCAAAGCAATTTTACAAAAAGCCGATTGGTTATTGTTAGACAATCCATTCACCGGCTTAGATGCTGATGCCAGAAAGATTTTACATAGGCTGATTGATAAATTGGTTGAAAAAGGAATGCATCTTTTATTGGTTACAACTTCTAACGAAATACCCTCCTCAGTCACCCATGTAGCAACACTTGAAGCGGGAAAACTTACTTCTATTAAAACAAGAGCCCTATTTGATAAAGAAAAAACAGGTTTTACTGACACTGTTGTTTTGCCTATTAATTTTTCGCAAATCTCCCAATCCCTGAATACGGCTTATTCGCATACTGATTTTTCTTATGCTATTAGAATGGTCAATACCTCAGTTATTTATGGAGATAAGAAAATTCTGGAAAATATTAACTGGGAAGTGAAAAAAGGAGAATGTTGGAACGTTTCTGGTCATAATGGTTCGGGCAAATCAACCTTGTTGAGTTTGGTAAATGGAGATAATCCGCAAGCATTTGCGAATGAAATATATCTGTTCGACAAAAAAAAAGGCAGCGGAGAAAGTATATGGGATATCAAACAAAAGATAGGCTATGTATCTCCGGAATTACATCATTATTTCGAATCTTCAGCTTCCATTGCTGAAGTGGTTGCATCCGGCTTATTTGATACCATAGGATTATTTCGAAGATTAAATGAAAGTCAAAAAACGATGGTTCAGCAATGGATGACAACTTTACAGATTAATGATTTTTCAAAAAAAATGTTTATACAATTATCTAATGGAGAACAACGTTTGGTACTATTGGCTCGTGCGTTGGTAAAAAATCCTCCTTTATTAATTCTAGATGAACCTTGCCAAGGTTTGGATAAGGAAGTATCATCCAGGTTTATTGCTTTTGTAAATGACATATGTGTTCAAATGAAGAAGACATTAATTTATGTAAGTCATTATAAGGAAGAAATTCCTTCCTGTGTTACCTATCAATTAAAATTGAATCAGGGAAAAATAGCAGCATAGTTACTAAAAAATAATTATTCAACGAATGGAAAAGAAAATCGCAGTTATATTCGGAGATGGCATTGGCTCGGAGGTAACACAACAATCTATAAAAGTATTGAACGTTATTGGCCAACGATTTGGGCATGTGTTTCAATATAGTTATGGAATTATGGGTGCCGATGCAATAGACAAAACAGGCAACCCTTTACCCGATGAAACCATTGAAACCTGTTTACAAAGTGATGCAATTCTTTTTGGTGCGATAGGTCACCCTAAATATGACAATGATCCCACCGCCAAAATAAGGCCGGAGCAAGGACTACTAAAATTGCGAAAAGAATTGCAATTATTTGCCAACATAAGACCCATCAATACCTATCAGTCTTTACAACACCTCTCGCCATTAAAGAGTAAGCAATTAAAGGGGGTAGATTTTGTCATTTTCCGCGAATTGACCGGAGGGATCTATTTTGGGAAAAAGGAATTGAGTGAAGACGGTACACGTGCCTCTGATGATTGTGTGTATACGAAAAATGAAATCGAAAGAGTAGCACATTTGGCTTTTCAATATGCCCGGAAAAGAAGAAAAAAATTGACCCTGGTTGATAAAGCGAATGTATTAGAAACCTCAAGACTTTGGCGTAAAGTGGTTCAAGAAATTGCCGCCCAATACAACGATGTTACAGTAGACTATATGTTTGTTGATAATGCAGCCATGCAAATCATCCTCAATCCCGCACAATTTGATGTGGTGTTAACTGAGAATATGTTTGGAGATATAATTAGTGATGAAGCAAGTGTTTTGAGTGGATCACTTGGCTTATTACCTTCTGCATCTGTTGGAAATAAAACTGCCTTATTTGAACCCATTCATGGTTCCTATCCGCAGGCTGCCGGTAAAGACATTGCCAATCCATTAGGTTCTATTTTATCTGCAGCCATGATGCTTGATTATTTCCAATTATTGGATGAGGCAATTGCAATAAGAGAAGCAGTATCCTGGACCTTGACACATGGTTTTGTATCAAAAGATATTGATCCGATTAATAATTACACTACGTCTGCCATTGGGGATCTGATGGTTGACCATATTGAACGAAATGCAGATAGTAACAGAAGAAGTAAAAATGCAAACATTAATCAATCAACCATTATTTAATAATAAATATCTTATTAAATATTTGAGTGATTGTTTAAAATAATTACAAAAGTTCTTTGTTTATTGCGTGGGAGAGAGTATATTCGTTTGAATAATTCCTCCATGATAAAAAGTAAATTGAATAATATGAAAAAGATCATCACGGTAGTCATTACAGTGATAGTCATTATTATTCCTGCACTGCACGGAGGAGGAAACCTTATATAGTAACATTACGAAACATATAAGCCCCGCCTCCCAAAAGGCGGGGCTTTTTTTGTTAGCAATACAAAGTAACCACTTTTGGAAAGTTCAAAACTTTCCAAAAGTTAAAACAACAATTATGGCCAATTATTATAATGAAAATACAGTGCTCTACCTCAACGGATCTTTTGTAAAAGCATCTGAGGCAAAAATGGATTTTTATAGCCAATCGTTTCATTATGGTTATTCTGTTTTTGAAGGAATTCGTTCTTACAAAAATGTTCAGGGAGAAACAAAAATATTTAAAGCAGAAGCGCATTTTGAACGATTAAAAGTATCCGCAACGTCTTTGAATATGCCTTATACCTATTTAACGAAAGATCTGATAGAGATTACCTATGAATTGTTGGCGAAAAATAATTTGCAGGATGCTTATATTCGACCGGTAGTGTATGCTCCTGCCAATATGAGTTTCAATTTGAATACAGAATCCTTTATCGTAATTGAGGTTTGGGAAATGGCGGCTTTTTTGGGAGATAAATTATTACGTGTAATGACTTCTTCTTTTCAGCGCCCTAATCCCAAAGGATTTAAAATTTATGCCAAAGCAGCCGGACATTATGTAAACTCTATTTTAGCAAGTCAGGAAGCAAAAGGGCTTGGGTTTGATGAAGCACTATTAGAAGATATGAATGGCTATATTGCCGAAGCGCCTGGGGCAAATGTGTTTTATGAAAAGAATGGTAGTCTGTTTACGCCGGGGTTGGGAAATATACTTCCGGGTATAACCAGGGCTACTGTTTTAGAATTGTGTTACGAACTAAATATTCCAGTTGAAGAAAAAATGTTTGTAAAAGAAGATATGTATGGTGCAGATGCCGCTTTTTTCTGTGGAACTGCTGCAGAAGTCATTGGGTTATTGTCGTTAGATGATCAAGCATTCACTATGCCTTGGGAGAATACATTGAGCAAATTGTTGCAGGATGCGTATAAAAATTTAATTATTGAAAATACTCAAGTACTGGCCAATGAAATATATGGTATTGAATAGCCAATAGAAAGGACCGGTGAGTCAAACGAAAGAATCGGAACAGGCATAAGTAAGTTGATTAAAGTTAAAAGCACTTAAGAAAACATGTCGAACGAATTAAACAAATATAGTAAAACACTTACGCAAGATATTACCCAACCTGCTGCACAAGCCATGTTGTATGGCATTGGCTTAACGGATGAGGACTTTAAAAAAGCACAGGTAGGGGTTGTAAGTATGGGTTACGATGGCAATACTTGTAATATGCACCTGAACGACTTAGCCAAATTGGTTAAACAAGGTGTTTGGGAAAATGATATGGTAGGGTTGATATTTAATACCATTGGTGTAAGTGATGGCATGAGTAATGGAACAGATGGCATGCGTTACTCTTTGGTAAGTAGAGATATCATTGCCGATTCTATTGAAGCTGTTTGTGGCGCTCAATATTATGATGGGATTATCGCATTACCAGGTTGCGATAAAAATATGCCCGGATCCATTATTGCAATGGGACGTCTGAATCGTCCCGCCATTATGGTATATGGTGGAACCATTGCTCCGGGTCACTATAATGGACAGGAACTAAATATTGTTTCTGTATTTGAAGCGTTAGGACAAAAACTAGCCGGACAATTAACGGAAGAGGATTTTAAAGGAATTATTCAACATGCCTGCCCCGGTGCAGGCGCCTGTGGCGGCATGTATACTGCAAACACGATGGCCTCAGCCATTGAAGCATTGGGAATGAGTTTGCCTTATTCTTCTTCCAACCCGGCTTTAAGTGAAGAAAAGCAAAAGGAATGTATTGATGCAGGTAAAGCAATCAAAAACCTTTTGCAAAAAGATATCAAGCCATCTGATATTATGACTCGTAAAGCATTTGAAAATGCAATAACGATTGTAATGGTGATGGGTGGCAGTACCAATGCAGTGCTGCATTTAATTGCTATGGCAAAAAGTGTTGATGTGAAATTAACCCAGGATGATTTTCAAATCATTAGTGATAAAATTCCGGTACTTGCCGATTTTAAACCCAGTGGAAAATATTTAATGCAAGATTTACAGCAATATGGGGGTGTTCCGGCAGTAATGAAATATTTATTAAAAAAAGGAATGTTACACGGAGATTGTTTAACAGTAACCGGAAAAACAATTGCAGAAAATTTAGCTGCGGTTCCTGATCTGGACTTTGATCAACAAAAAATTATTCTCCCTCTTGAAAATCCCATCAAAGCCACCGGGCATTTGCAAATTTTGTATGGCAATCTTGCTGAAGGCGGAAGTGTTGCGAAAATTAGTGGAAAAGAAGGCGAATTATTTGAAGGTCCGGCAAGGGTATTCGATGGGGAGCATGACTTAATCAATGGCATCAATACCGGAAAAATAAAACATGGCGATGTGGTAGTGATTAGAAATGTAGGCCCCAAAGGCGCACCCGGCATGCCCGAAATGTTGAAGCCAACTTCTGCATTGATTGGCGCCGGCTTAGGTAAATCCGTTGCATTAATTACTGATGGAAGATTCAGTGGAGGAACCCACGGTTTTGTTGTTGGTCATATTACACCTGAAGCATATAAAGGTGGCTTGATTGCACTGGTAAAAGATGATGATATCATTGAATTAAATATTGCTACAAAAAAAATGACTTTAAAAATTTCGGAAGAGGAAATAATAATAAGAAGGTCAGGCTGGAAACAACCTGAATTAAAAGCAACGAAAGGGGTATTGTTTAAATATGCAATGCAGGTAAAAGATGCATCGGAAGGATGTGTAACAGATACCCCCTAATTCACCCCTCAACCCTCTTACGCTTGCGCCAAAGTTTCAGCGTCGGTGCAAACGGGAACTTGAATAGAAAATAAAAAAGAATAAAATTCATTGTATGGATACAATTCAAGAAACAAAAAAAGCAGTAGCTACTAAACCACTGCCTGCTTCCCAACTCCCACTTCAGGGGGCCGGGGGGTTAAGTGGTTCCCAAGCAGTATTAGAAGCATTAATAGCTGAAGGAGTAGAAACGGTTTTTGGTTATCCCGGCGGAGCCATCATGCCCATTTATGATGCATTGTATGATTATCATGATAAGTTGAAACATATTCTTGTTAGACATGAGCAAGGCGGTATTCATGCCGCACAAGGTTTTGCACGATCATCAGGAGGAGTAGGTGTTGTGTTTGCAACCAGTGGTCCTGGCGCAACTAATTTAGTAACCGGCCTCGCAGATGCGATGATTGACAGCACACCTATAGTAGCAGTTACGGGACAGGTTTTTGCTCATTTATTAGGAACAGATGCATTTCAGGAAACGGATGTAATAAATATTACTACCCCTGTAACTAAATGGAATTATCAGGTTACCGATGCCACTGAAATACCGGCGGTAATGGCAAAAGCATTTTATATAGCCAAAAGCGGTAGACCCGGACCTGTGTTGATAGACATTACTAAGAATGCACAAATACAAAAGTTCGAATATGAAGGCTATACTAAATGTAACCATGTAAGAAGTTATCGGCCCAAACCAATTGTAAGGAAAGAATACATTGAAGAAGCTGCGAAATTGATCAATGATGCCCAAAAGCCTTTTGTAATTTTCGGACAAGGAATAATACTCGGCAAAGCAGAAAAAGAATTCAAAGCATTTATTGAGAAATCGGGCATACCGGCTGCATGGACCATATTAGGCCTAAGTGCCATACCAACAAATCATCCATTGAATGTTGGAATGCTGGGTATGCATGGAAATTATGGCCCGAATTTTCTGACAAATGAATGCGATGTTTTAATAGCAATCGGTATGCGATTTGATGATCGGGTAACCGGGCGTTTAGATAAGTACGCAAAACAAGCCAAAATTATTCACCTCGATATTGACCCATCAGAAATAGACAAAAACGTAAAAGCAGCTGTTGGCGTTTGGGGAGATTGTAAAGAAACCCTACCCCTGCTTACTAAACTAGTGGATGCCAAAGTTCATACACAATGGCTTGAAAAATTCAGAGCATGTGATGCAGAAGAAAATAAGGAAGTAATTTTTGAAGAGTTACATCCCTCTACTGATCAGTTAACAATGGGGGAAGTAATTCGCAACCTGAATGAACTAACCCATGGGGATGCCATTATTGTAACTGATGTGGGCCAACACCAGATGGTTGCCTGCCGTTATGCAAAATTTAATGAGAGCAAAAGCAATATCACTTCCGGTGGATTGGGAACAATGGGCTTTGCATTACCTGCAGCTATTGGCGCAAAATTCGGAGCACCGGAAAGAACGGTCGTTGCTGTAATTGGTGATGGTGGAATACAAATGACTATTCAAGAATTGGGAACCATTTTACAATGTGGTGTTAATGTAAAAATATTAATATTAAATAATCAATTTCTGGGCATGGTTCGTCAGTGGCAACAGTTGTTTAATGATAAACGCTATTCGTTTGTTGATATCGCTAGTCCCGATTACGTAATGGTGGCTAAAGGATATAGTATTGAAGGACAGAAAGTTTCGTCACGTGAGTACTTACATACGGCACTCAAAACTATGTTAGATCATGATGGATCGTATTTATTAGAAGTGATGGTAGGGAAAGAGAATAACGTATTTCCTATGGTACCACAGGGATGTAGTGTGAGTGAAGTTAGATTGAAGTAAGGGGAGTTAGATATAAAAAGATAAACATGAAACATAGAAAAATATTTTATAACTGATTAATTAATTCCCTCTTTACGCCAA